>NZ_RWIV01000001.1:3065000-3365000 GCF_003944835.1 Bacillus sp. HMF5848 | reverse complement strand
AACTACTTTATCCCATAAACCTTTCAGGAGGTGAGAAAAGATATTGGGAAATGTATCATCCCCTATAAAAGACTTCGGGTAGCTTTGCTGTGAGAGTGTTGTATTTTTCGCCATATGCCAATATCCGAACTAGTAGATTAATTGCTTTTACTTCGGTAAATTGAAATTAATTTTTTAGTGCTTTCTACAAATATCTACTTAATGTGATAGTGCCCACAAAGTTGTTTTGCAATTCATGTCACAAATGCCCCGTTTATATATATTAAAATTATTTAAATTTTTGTGAATTTTGTTAAATAAATAATATTTTACAAAAGTATTACACAGAGAAATCTGTGTTTTTGGTAGTAAAGAAAGCGTATTCACATATTTTAGAAAAATAATGAAATGAAAATAATGTAAAAGTTTGTCGTAAATTAACCCTATTTATTACAAGGATTTTGTTTTATATTGGTTGAATATAGAGCCTATACGGAATACGAAAGAGAGGGTGTTGTAATGACAGTGGTAGCTCCGTCAGAATTTGATTTGCATTTGTATCATGAAGGTCGTCATTTTCGATGTTATGAGATATTTGGTTCGCATGTTAAAAAGAATGATGAATTATGTGAAACGCGATTTACAGTATGGGCACCTCATGCTAAACAAGTTTCACTTGTTGGTACATTCAATGATTGGGAAGCAATAGATCCTCAATATACTTTGGAAAAGTTAAATAATGAAGGAATATGGCAAGTAATCCTACCTAAAGACTTAGAGGGGCATTTATATAAGTATCGCATAGTAACTCATGATGGAAATGTAATTTTAAAGGCAGATCCATATGCAGTATATGCTGAGGAAAGACCAAATACAGCTTCAATTGTTCATACGTTTCAAGAATATGAGTGGCAAGATACAAAATGGCATCAGAAAAAGCGACGTAAATCTGTTTACGACCAACCTATGTTTATCTATGAGATACATCTAGGTACATGGAGAAAGCATGAGGATGGTGAACTCTATACATATAAGGAATTAGCTGAACACTTGATTCCTTATGTAAAAGAGCATGGCTACACACATATTGAGCTCTTACCTTTAATTGAGCACCCTTATGATCGCTCATGGGGTTATCAAGGAACAGGATATTTTGCTGCAACAAGTCGTTACGGGACACCTGAAGATTTAATGTACTTTATTGATCAATGTCATCAAAATGACGTAGGGGTGATCATGGATTGGGTGCCAGGTCACTTTTGTAAAGATGCCCATGGACTTTATATGTTTGATGGACAGCCAACCTATGAATACGTTAAAGAACATGATCGAGAGAACTATATATGGGGGACTGCAAACTTTGACTTAGGTAAACCTGAAGTTAGAAGCTTTCTAGTTTCCAATGCTATGTTTTGGCTTGAGACTTTTCATGTAGATGGTTTTCGAGTAGATGCGGTAGCTAATATGCTATACTGGCCTAATTCAAATGAACTTCATGAAAATGAGTTTGCAGTGAGTTTTTTACAGACTCTTAATGAAGTAGTGTTTGCCTATGATCAAACGGTTTTAATGATTGCAGAGGATTCAACAGATTGGCCACTTGTAACAGCACCGACAAGCGATGGTGGTTTGGGGTTCAATTATAAGTGGAATATGGGCTGGATGAACGATACGTTATCTTATATGGAGGCAGAACCAGAGCAAAGAAAGTATCTGCATAATAAGCTGACATTCTCACTTTTTTATGCGTTTAGTGAAAATTTCATTTTACCGTTTTCTCATGATGAAGTTGTTCATGGAAAACGATCATTATTAAATAAAATGCCGGGCGATTACTGGAGGAAGTTTGCTCAACTACGTTTATTGTACGGATATCATATTAGTCACCCAGGTAAGAAACTCTTATTTATGGGTGGAGAATTTGGACAATATGACGAATGGAAAGACTTAGAGCAATTAGATTGGATGCTTGAAGAATATGTCATGCACGAGAAGATGAGGATATATACTAAAGAGCTTTTGGCTATTTATAAGCGTCATAAAGCGTTGTTTGAGCTTGATCATAATTCAGAGTGCTTTGAATGGATCGATGCAAATAACAGTGAGCAAAGTATCCTTTCGTTTATACGAAAGGGACAAAAGCCGGAGGATCATTTAGTCATTGTTTGTAACTTCAGAGAGTCTGTGTATCACGATTACTATATCGGAATGCCGACAGGTGAAACATACCGTGAAATTCTAAATAGTGATGATGAGCAATTTGGTGGTTCTGGTCAAATTAATAAAGGGGAAATAAATCCAAAACAAGAATCTTTTCATGGTAAGGAATATAAAGCCTCTATTACGATACCACCATTTGGCGTTACTATTCTACGACCCGTTAAAAGACGTAAGAGAAAGGGGAAAAAGACAAAATGAAAAAGACATGTGTAGCAATGCTTTTAGCAGGCGGTAAGGGTAGCCGCTTAAGTGCACTTACTGAAAAATTAGCTAAACCAGCTGTTCCCTTCGGAGGGAAATATAGAATCATAGATTTTACATTAAGTAATTGTACAAATTCAGGTATTGACACAGTCGGTGTTTTAACACAGTATCAACCCCTTCTATTAAACTCTTACATTGGTATAGGTAGTGCCTGGGATTTAGATAGACGAGATGGCGGTGTCACTGTGTTACCACCTTATAGTGAGTCATCAGAAGTGAAGTGGTATACAGGAACAGCGAGTGCCATTTTCCAAAACATCAACTATATTAAGCAGTACGATCCGGAGTATGTATTAATCTTGTCAGGTGACCACATCTATAAAATGGATTACTCTAAAATGCTAGATTATCATATTGAGCAACAAGCAGATGTGACTATTTCTGTTATTGAAGTGCCATGGGCTGAAGCTAGCAGATTTGGGATTATGAATACAAATGAAGAGATGCTGATTACAGAGTTTGATGAAAAACCGGCGTATCCAAAAAGTAATTTAGCATCAATGGGTATATACATTTTCAACTGGTCGCTTCTAAAAAAATACTTGGAGATGGATGATCGTAATCCAGAATCAAATCATGACTTTGGGAAAGATATCATTCCATTACTTTTAGAAGAAAAGAAAAAGTTGATGGCATATCCTTTCTCAGGGTACTGGAAGGACGTAGGTACGGTTAAAAGCCTGTGGGAAGCTAACATGGATTTATTAGACGATAAAAATGATTTGAATATATTTGATCATTCATGGCGCATATACTCTGTGAACCCAAATGAACCACCACAATATATTGCTCCGACAGCTACTGTAGTAAAGTCATTAGTTAACGAAGGCTGTATCGTAGAAGGACAAATCGAAAAATCAATTTTATTCCAAGGTGCTTATGTTGGGGAAGGCTCTTACCTTAAAGAAACAGTTGTGATGCCAGATGCACATATTGGAAAAAATGTACACATTGAAAAGGCAATTGTACCTCCGGGTGTATCAATCCCTGACGGTGTTCATGTGTATCCATCAGCACAAACTGATGAGATTATTTTAATCAACGAAGATATGCTTTTAAATCTTAATAAGTAAGAGAGGATGGTTCCTGTGAACAATAATATGCTTGGTGTCATTGATGCATCGATATCTGCTTCAACCATTCAAGAATTGACAATGAGTAGATCTTTAGCAGCTGTGCCGTTTGCCGGACGTTATCGATTAATAGATTTTATGTTATCGAATATGGTTAATTCTAGTATAAACAGCGTAGCTATTTTTCCACGTTACCATTATAGGTCTCTTATGGACCATTTAGGTTCAGGGAAGCAGTGGGATTTAAACAGAAAGCGTGATGGTTTATTTTTCTTCCCACCCTTTAACCCAGATGGGAATATTAATTTCTTCAAACAGCTTGAGCAAAATATAGATTTCTTCTTAAGAAGTAAGCAAAAATATGCTGTTATTGCTAAATGTAATACAGTTTGTAATATGGATTTTCAAAAAATATTAGAACGTCATATTCGCATGAACTGTGATATTACGGAAGTACGCTATAAAGGTGAATCACTAGAAGTATATTTGTTAGAAACGTCTCTATTGTTAGACATAATTGCTAACCTATCACAAACAAATTATGAAAACTTTCATGATGTTGCCCGTGACCACACAAATAAATTAATAGTATGTGATTATGAGTTCTCGGGTTACACAGCTGTTCTAGATTCTATCGAAAGCTACTATGAAAATAGTCTAAATATGCTAAAGCCAGAAGTTTGGCGTGAAATTTTCAAAAAAGATAGTCCGATTTTAACAAAAGTTAAAGATGAGCCGCCAACGCGCTATGGAAACTGTTCTAAAGTTAAAAACTCTATGGTAGCAAACGGTTGTGTGATTGAAGGAGAAGTTGAAAATAGTATTATTTTCCGCGGGGTTAAAATCGGGAAAGGCACTGTTATTCGAAACAGTATCGTTATGCAAAAGACGCAAATCGGCGAGAATTGTGTCATCGAGCAATCAATACTAGATAAAGATGTTAAGGTTGAAGACGGCGTGACTGTGAGAGGTACAAGGGAATTGCCTTACACCATTCAAAAGGGAACCGTACAAGGAGCGATGATGAATTCATGAAGGTTTTGTTTGCAGTAAGTGAATGCGTGCCGTTTATAAAATCGGGTGGGCTTGCTGATGTAGCAGGTGCCCTCCCAAAGGCATTGGTTAAGCAAGATGTTGATGTTCGTGTAATATTACCAAAATACGGCATGATTGCTGAAAGTTATAAACGGGACATGACAAAAATCACCGATATTGTAGTACCAGTGGGTTGGCGACAACAATACTGTGGTATTGAAATGTTCACGTATAATGATGTTACGTATTATTTTATCGATAATGAGTATTATTTCAAGCGAGACTCTTTATATGGCCATTATGATGATGGAGAACGATTCTCTTTCTTTAACCGTGCCATATTAGACGTGTTACCTGTAATAGATTTTCAGCCTGATGTTATCCACTGCCATGATTGGCATACGGGTATGGTTCCATTTTTAATTAAGCATGAATATAGTAAAGATCCGTTCTATAAAGATATAAAAACAGTGTTTACCATTCATAACTTGCAATTCCAAGGTATTTTTCCAAGAGAAGCATTAGGGGATTTATTAGGGCTAGATGATAGATATTTTAATACAGATCAACTAGAGTTTTACGGCAATATTAACTTTATGAAGGGGGCTATTGTCGGTTCAGATATGATTACAACAGTTAGTCCGACATATTGCCAAGAAATTCAAACCGATTATTTTGGTGAAAAGCTTGATGGACTTTTAAGGTACAAACATGATCGTGTTGCCGGAATATTAAATGGGATTGATGAGGAAGAGTATAATCCGGAAACAGATTTACATATTGCCAATCATTTCTCGGTTCATAATATAGCTGGAAAGCTTGAAAATAAACTTGCTCTTCAACGTCGCTTTCATTTGCCAGAAAGAGCTGATGTACCCGTAATAGCTATGGTTACACGTTTAACATCACAAAAAGGATTAGATTTAGTTAAACGAGTGTTGGATGAGATTCTTCAGGCAGATGACGTCCAATTTGTGGTACTAGGTACAGGTGATTGGCATTTTGAGCAATATTTTGTTCATATGGCATATCATTATCCAGAAAAATGTAAGGCCCATATAGGTTTTTCGGAAGAAATGGCGCGAAATATATATGCTGGGTCAGATATGTTCTTGATGCCATCGAAGTTCGAGCCTTGTGGATTGAGTCAGTTAATTGCTATGCGATACGGATCTATTCCTATTGTTCGTGAAACAGGTGGGTTAAATGACACTGTTCAATCATATAATGAAACGACGAACGAAGGAAATGGATTTAGCTTTACGAATTTTAATGCTCATGACATGCTACACACAATTCGGAGAGCAATCCATTTTTATCAGCAAAAGGACGCATGGAGTACTATTCAACAAGAGGCAATGAGTAAGGATTATAGTTGGAAGCAATCTGCTTCTGCCTATATTTCGCTTTATGAAAGTGTGTAGTTTGTATTTTAAGGCTAGCCTTTAAAAGTGGGCTAGCCATTCATCTGAAGAAATGATGAAATAAACTTGAGAGGTGAAAATAGGTTGTTTTCTAACAAAGAGGTTTTTAAAATTGCTTTTTTAAAAAGGCTTGAAATGTTGTATGGGAAGAGCTTCGAAGATTCGTCTACTCGTGACCATTATTACACATTGGGAAATATGGTAAGGGAATATATCAGTTCAAGCTGGATAAAAACAAATGAGATGTATCGAACGACTCAAACAAAACAAGTATACTATTTATCTATCGAGTTTATGTTAGGTCGTTTGTTAGTTAATAACCTATTGAATTTAGGGATCCGTGATACAGTCGAAGTAGGCTTGAAGGAGCTAGGAATCAACATTCATGATATTGAAGAAATAGAAGCAGATGCAGGTTTAGGTAACGGTGGATTAGGTCGTTTAGCAGCTTGCTTTCTTGATTCGTTAGCTTCATTAAATCTACCAGGTCACGGTTTTGGAATTCGGTATAAGCATGGCTTGTTTGATCAAAAAATAATTGATGGCTTTCAAGTAGAATATCCTGAGCAGTGGCTGAGACATGGGAATGTTTGGGAAGTGCGTAAACCAGATGCTGCGGTTGAGGTTCGTTTTGGCGGGAAGGTAGAGGTTGTAGAAAAAGAGGGGCGTTTTATTTTTCGCCATGTAGACTGCCAAACTATCACAGCTGTTCCATATGATATGCCTGTTGTTGGATATGATACTTCAACAGTCAATACATTACGTTTGTGGAGTGCAGAGCCATCTCCATATCCACCTGGCATTGATGTACTTGAGTATAAGAGACAAACAGAGGCTGTATCTGAATTCTTATATCCGGATGATACAAATGATGACGGGAAAATACTAAGATTAAAGCAACAGTACTTCCTAGTATGCGCAAGCTTACAAAATATTGTATCGAGTCATCGTAAACAACATGGTCACTTGCGAAATTTACATGAAAAAGTTGCTATCCATATTAATGACACACATCCTGTTTTAGCCATTCCTGAGCTAATGCGAATCTTACTTGATGAAGAAGGAATGACTTGGGATGAGGCATGGAAGATTACAACGCAGACTATCTCTTATACTAACCATACAACGCTGTCAGAAGCCCTTGAGAAGTGGCCAATTTACCTCTTTAAACCGCTATTACCACGTATCTATATGATTGTGGAAGAGATTAATGAACGTTTCTGTAAGCTGTTATGGGAACGATACCCGGGTGACTGGGACAGAATTGAGCATATGGCCATTATCGCACACGATATGATTAAGATGGCGCACTTAGCTATCGTGGGAAGCCACAGTACGAACGGTGTTGCCAAGATCCATACAGAGATTTTGAAGCATCGCGAGTTTGTAAATTTTTATACGATGTTTCCAGAGAGATTTAACAGTAAAACTAATGGTATTACTCATAGAAGGTGGCTTATTAAGAGTAATCCGGAATTAACCAATCTTCTCCTGAATACGATTGGTGATAAGTGGATAAAAGATCCAGCCAAGCTTGATGAATTAATGCCACACACAACAGATGGTGCGTTTTTAGAACAGTTAAGTAATGTAAAGCATACGCGTAAGCAAATTTTAGCAAAGCATATAAAGAATAAAACTGGTATTGATATAGATTCTAATTCTATTTTCGACGTTCAAGTCAAACGTTTGCATGCTTATAAGCGTCAGTTGTTGAATGTGTTACACATTATGTACTTATATAACCGTTTAAAAGAGGAATCGAACTTTACTATTCACCCACGAACGTTTATTTTTGGAGCCAAGGCTTCACCTGGATATTACTATGCCAAAAAGGTTATTAAGTTAATCAACGAATTAGCTGATAAGGTTAATAACGATAAACAAACAAAAGATTACTTAAAGGTTATTTTTATAGAAAACTATCGTGTAAGCTTAGCAGAAGATATTTTTCCTGCAGCAGATGTTAGTGAACAAATTTCAACTGCTAGTAAAGAAGCATCAGGTACAGGTAATATGAAGTTTATGATGAACGGTGCTTTAACAGTCGGGACTATGGATGGAGCGAATGTGGAGATTAAAGAACTCGTTGGTGAGGATAATATCTTTACTTTTGGTTTGTCTGCAGATGAAGTGATGAATCTTTATGCGACAGGTGGTTATTCTTCGATGGAATACTACCACCATGATGTGCGTATTCGCCAGTTATGTGAGCAGCTCGTGAACAATTTCTTCCCAGATATCGGTAACTTATTTGAACCAATTTATGATTCATTACTTGTTCAAAATGACCACTATTTTGTACTTAAGGACTTTGCTGCTTACGTAGAGGCACAAGAGAGAGTTAACGCCGCTTATATTAATCAACCACAATGGTTAAAGATGAGCACAGTTAATATCGCAAAATCAGGATTCTTCTCAAGTGACCGAACAATAAATGAATATGCAAGCGACATATGGAAAATCCATGGACAAAAATAATAGTTAGAAGTAATTGGAGCTACCTAGCATAGAACAGCTAGGTAGCTTTTGTATATTGGGAATTACAATTTGAGCTATGGGTGCAGGTTTTTCATAAGTTTTAGTGTAATGATTCTCGAGTGGTTTATTAGAAGGTAACCCTCCTACCAAAGTCTTTGCTAAACATATTAAGAATCCGTAGCAGATTATGAAGAGGTTGTGAGCTTTTTTAACAATCTTCGAACTACATATATTTCAATTGCCGTTTTACTTGTGAATTTTATATAATTATGTAAAATACATTATAGGGTATACATGGTGGCAACTTTATTATAAATATGAGGGGAGTGAACTTCATGCCACTTTTTGATTTAAAGTGCTCAAAGTGTGGAGAGGAATTCCAAAAGCTTGTTTCGTTTAGCAAGTTAGCAGACGTTGTTTGTCCAGTTTGTACGAGTAATGAGCATGAGAGGGTTTTTAAAGCAAATATTAAAGGCCCGATATCTTCGGGATCTGGTGATAGTTCTTCGCGACCTGTAAGTAGTGGTTTCACTTGAGCGGGATGCTAGTAAGGCTACGCGTGTCGTAGCGAGGGTTAATGAGTTGCAAATGAAAAAAAGAACCGAACAATGCCTGTGTGCGGTTCTTTTTAATGGAAAGGAAAGAATATAATTTTAAACCTAGATGAGTATCTGATTCTAGACGCAAACAGCTGGAGATAAAAATAGAAATTGTTTTTCCGGTCATCACAAGTTAATTGCCTCTGGTTGTCAGGACTTCTAAACGGCGCTCGTCATGTGCTTGGCGCCGTTAGGCAGTCGTTTGTAGCGATCTGACTTAATCATCACCATTAAGTAGGTTGCCAAAGCCGCCTAGAATACTACCTTCACCGACGCTTCGTCCACCTGCTGATTGCGGAGCAGCTGCAAATACACGGTCAGCTAAGCGGCTGAATGGAAGTGATTGAACCCAAACAGTACCTGGCCCACGTACAGTTGCAAAAAATAGACCTTCTCCACCGAAGAATGCTGTTTTCACCTTACCAACAAATTCAATATCATAATCGACATCCTTTGTTAACGCCACTAAACACCCTGTATCAACACGAAGAACTTCACCTGGTTCAAGATCACGACGCATAATTGTACCGCCTGCATGAAGAAATGCTAAACCGTCTCCTTCGAGTTTTTGCATGATAAAACCTTCCCCACCGAAGAACCCAGCACCAAGTTTTCGTTGGAAATCGATACCTACAGAGACGCCTTTAGCGGCACATAGAAAGGCATCCTTTTGGCAAATAATTTTCCCACCAAGTTCGCTTAAGTCAACAGGAATGATTTTACCAGGGTACGGTGCAGCGAAGCTTACGTGACGCTTTTCGCGGTCATCATTTGTAAAAACAGTCATAAATAGACTTTCGCCTGTGATAAGTCGTTTACCAGCTCCCACTAGTTTGTTAAGTAAGCCACTGCCACCACCTTTACTACCGTCACCGAAAATGGTTTCCATATCAATACCATTTTCCATCATCATCATAGCCCCTGCTTCCGCAATGACGCTTTCACGAGGGTCTAGCTCAATCTCGACAAACTGCATATCATCACCGTGCAATTTGTACTCAATTTCATGAGAATTCATCGTATTCACCTCTACTTAATAGTATGTACGATAACTAATTCGCTATCGTTTATAAAGTTTCCTTTTTTGGGAAGATAATATTAAGTCAATTTCTTTTTCAATTTCATAAAAATATAGTACGATTAGGCAAGCTATGATGTAAATAGAGAGGATTTTTAAAATGAATTACCAAGGATTGAAATTACCACCACAAATAGAACAAATTGTTGAAGATAGAAAGCAAACATTAAAGAAAAAAGACTTGTATTTAGTTGGAACAGGTGGATACCTGCCTGCTGATTATACCATTATTCATGATGCCATTATCGCTGTTGCCATGGGTAAGAATGTTCTTTTAAAAGGACCAACAGGTTCCGGAAAAACAAAATTAGCGGAAACATTATCTGCGACATTTTCTCAACCAATGCACAGTATTAACTGTTCAGTCGATTTAGATGCGGAGGCCTTGCTTGGATTCAAAACTATCTCGAACAATGAAGGACAGGCAAATATTGAATTTGTCCAAGGTCCAGTTATAAAGGCAATGAAGCAGGGACATTTATTGTATATTGATGAGATTAATATGGCGAAGCCTGAAACATTGCCTATTTTAAATGGTGTGTTAGATTATCGTAGAACAATCACGAACCCTTTCACAGGTGAAGTAGTTAAAGCACATCCGAACTTTGCGGTAATAGCTGCTATTAATGAAGGGTATGTGGGGACAGTGCCATTAAATGAAGCGCTAAAGAATCGCTTTATAGCTGTTGAAGTACCGTATATTCAAGGTGAGGACTTACAGCGAGTCATTGAAGAACAATCACAATTAAAGAATGAGACTGTTATTCAAAAGTTTATGATATTTTCTAGTGACTTAATTGCACAAGTACGCAATGGAAACGTCTCAGAGGAAGCGGCATCGATTAGAGCTTTGCTTGATACTTGTGACTTGGCTGTGTTTTTACCTCCATTACGTGCCATTGAAAGAGGGATTATTGAGAAACTTGATGATGACAGAGAAAAAGCGGCTGTGCGCAATGTCGCAGAAACGTTGTTTGAATAGGGAGATGAGCCATCTCACATGAAATATATTAAATTTAATGATAAACAAGTCGATTCATTTTTATTTATGGAATTGACGGATTTAGCAGAAGGCTTGGCACGAGATCCGCAACTAGAAATAGAGTATGCCTATCAATCTTATTATAATCAGCTTGCTCATAAAATTACAATAAGCCGCTTTTGGGATGATCACGTAGTTGATGTAAAGAGATATGGACTTATGAGTGATATTCTTCTTCGAAGCGCTGGTTCGATGATGCATTCAGATTTTAAAGAAATAAAGAGTTTTATTAAAAAGACAAATAAACTAAAATTCCCAAATATAGCCAAGCAGTTGTTGATGCTCTTAGAAGACATTAGACTAGAAGATGCTGTTGTTAAGGAACGACCAGGAACAAAGAGAGTGTTTAAGACTAGACGAGTAGCATATCGTAAGTATTTTAAAAGTCAGCTTAACACAAATTTAATTCGGAGCGTTTATACAGATGCCTTATATTGTACGGTTTATTTACTCGTTACGGCAGAATCGCCGCTAGAAGACATCCCTCCCATTCAGGATAAAATAGATCGTGTTCTTCCTTATATTCGTAGCGAGTTGGTACACGTGTATGAAGCTAATTCAACTAAAGCTATTGTTTCTATAGTGTTACGTGTAATGGAAGTGTTAGACGAAATATTGGAAAGAGATATGCTGAATTTATATTTCTTTTTACCAGAACATGTTTATAGTGAAGATAAATTAATATTTGAGGATTTAAAACGTCGTGATAGGTTGAGAAATAATGACCTCCTTGAGGATGTGAAGAATGGGGACGAGGATGTTCATGATGAAGAGAAGATGCCAATGTGGCACCGAGAAACTGAATCCCCAACGAAGAGCTTTTTACAATTTGATCTTGAACAAGGAACAAAAACAGATTTAATGGGCGAAGGTGTTCGTGAGGGAGAAGATGGCGACCAAGCATTAGGTATGGTACAAGGTAGCTCGCAGCAATCATCGAGAAACGATTTTGCAAAAATGGAAGCTCTTGAAGCAGAGCGGGATGAAAAAAAAGCAAGTGCAGTTGATCAATATGGCAAAGAAAATCGCCAAGCGATCGCTATCTTCTTAAAGCCAGACATACAAACCAATGAACAAAAGCGGCTATATACGCAGTATAAGGCTGAAATAAGTCCATATCAGAAGAAGCTTAAGCAAATGATTCAAAAGACGTTGGAACATAAAAAGATTTTACCACGTCATGATCTCCATATAGGGCGCTTAAGCAAACAGCTAACAAAGTTTTTTGTTGATGAAAATCCACGTATGTTTTATAAAAAGAATCAACCATCTCCTGAGATTGATGCGGCGTTCGGGTTACTTGTAGATTGTTCAGCGTCGATGTACGACAAAATGGAGCAAACAAAGCTAGGTATAACATTGTTCCACGAAGCGCTGAAATCAGTTCAAGTTCCCCATTCAATTGTTGGATTCTGGGAGGATACTGGTGATGCTTCAGAGGAAAAGCAGCCTAATTATTTTAAAAAGGTCGTTGATTTCGCTACTTTCAAAGACGATCGTGTTGGTCCTAATATTATGCAATTAGAGCCTGAGGAAGACAACCGCGATGGATTTGCAATTCGTCATATGATTGAAGTACTTCTGACGAGACAGGAAAAACAAAAGTTTTTACTTGTATTTTCTGATGGAGAACCAGCCGCGTTTGGTTATGAGCAAAATGGAATTGTCGACACACATGAGGCTGTTGTGGAAGCGCGAAAGCATGGTATTGAAATTATAAATGTATTTTTAGCGAATGGGGAGATATCAGAAGGACAACAAAATACGATACGCAACATTTACGGAAAATACAGTATTCTTGTTCCTCATATTGAAGAGTTACCTGATGTGTTATTCCCTTTATTAAAAAAATTACTTTTAAAAAGCTTATAACTAAAAGAAAACACGTACTCAAAAGCAGTACGTGTTTTCATTGCGTGTTCGCCCGGCCCTTTACTTTTGGGACAGCCCTTTTTATAACGTTTTTCGAGTGTGACAAACCGCTTAGCAAGAGTGATGTTTTCGACGAGTTTTTGTCACTGTTGATGAACATACGCTCGAAATTTTATTTGTCTTGTTCTCGCTTAAGAGCTTCTTCTGTATAAGGGTGTTTTTCATAAGGTGGTAAATCACCTAATATTGACATCATACCAGCTTCATCAAGCATTTCCTCGTATTGGCGGTGTCGATTACTCGGAACTATAAACACTTCTTTTCCTTCCATATCCGTTGCCACAAAGTTCTCGTAATCCTCTACAAAGCCAACATTTTCATCACTTTCGATAAACATCTCGTTATAAGAGTCTCTATCGCCTATAAAATCACTTGGCGTTTCAGATGTACCAAAACGTTGAACATCTTGCCAACTATCTTCGGCATCGTATGCTTCCACATCAAGATCATCATATTCAAACTTCCCAAAGGGGGGAATTAAAACACCTTCCTCAATAGGACGTTGATGGGATACTTCTTGATCAGGACTGTGTTCTTTACAGTAAAGAGCTGTTGGTAATGCATCAAGCCTCTCAACGGGAATATCTTTTCCACATTCTTTACAAGTACCATAAGTCCCATCCTTTAATGCTTGCAACGCCGCTTCTATATCATCTAATTCTCTTTTAGCATGTTCTAGAAGTGAAATATCTTTCTCTCTTTCATATAGTGCAGAGCCCTCGTCAGCTGGGTGGTTGTCGTAGCTTGATAACTCTCCCATTGATTCATGAAAATGACCTCGTTCTAAGTCAAAGTGATCGTTTTCCTCTATTTGAGTTAGTATTTCCTGCTTTTGCTCCAATAGTTGTTTACGGAAGGTTATAAATTGATTTGAAGTTAACATATGATTGACTCCTTCCAAATAATCTTATCTTTTTGTATTATTTGTTTGTGAGCAAAAAACATAAGTAGAAAATTTTTTTATTAAATTCGCAGAAAAAAACACACCCTTTAAAAAAGAGGTGTGTTGCATTTGTTAAAATATGTTGCTAACGAAAAGGCCAATAACAACAAGCAAGCCAAAGATAGTATTTGTTTGTGCCGTAGCTTTCATAGCGGGCATCATTTGTATGGGGAGTGTTTTCCCAATGAAGCCTTTAGTAGCACTAATAGCTTTTGGAATACTTAACAAAGCTAAAAGTAACCATGGTGTAGCATTATTAAAAAGAATCAAAGCAAATACCCAAACATAACTAACAACAAACATACAAGCTAAAAGCTTAATTGCGTTCTGTCTACCAAGTAATATGGCCAACGTTTTTCGTCCGTTTTCTTTGTCGCCATCAAGGTCTCGAATATTGTTCGCTAATAGAATGGCTCCTACAAGGATTGATATAGGGATAGATAATAAAACACCGTCTAATGCAATATATCCCGTTTGTATAAAAAAGGAAATCAAAACAATTAATACACCCATGAAAAACCCGGCAACTACTTCACCAAATGGTGTGTAGGCTATAGGAACAGGACCACCTGTATAGAAGTATCCAGCAGCCATACATACTGTGCCGATAAGAGCTAACCACCAAGAGCTGTTGAAGCATATATATACTCCAATTAGGATAGCTACTGCAAATAAAGCAAAAGCTAGTCGTAAAACTGTATTCGGCTTTACACCTTCGCGAACAATGGCGCCACCAATACCAATTGAATCTTCATTATCAAGACCGCGCTTATAATCAAAGTATTCATTAAACATGTTAGTGGCTGCTTGTATTAATATAGAAGCTAAAAGCATTGCTAAAAATAGCACAACATCAATTGTTGTTACCTGCATAGCAAGAGCTGCTCCAATAGAGACAGGTATAAAAGCAGCTGTTAATGTATGCGGACGTGTTAAGTTCCACCATACTTTAAAACTTCGCTTTCTTTTGTAACCGGGAGAATTACGGTCGACCTGTAATTGTGTTTGCATTGAAAAACATCTCCCTTCCTTATTATATTAAGGAAAATTCGACATATAGTATCACTTCACTTATTTAGTGTAGGTGAAGGCATGAAATGTGTCAACGATTAAAAACAGGGTAAACTGGCAAAAGTTTTTTCAGATATTTCTACAATCACATCTTCAAACAAGAAGCTTGAGAAGACAAGCTTTATTATATGTTAGTTGTCCTAATATTAAAGGTCTTCGAGCATACGTGAAAAGCTTGATATATTGACACATGTTTACCTGTAGGTGTAAATTAAAATAAGGCTAACTATGACTATTGGCACAGGGGGAATTAGTCGTGACTGTACTGCAGCATAATAAATTATTAGAGTTAATTCAACATGCACAAAAAAACAGGCTTGTTAGTTATGTGCAAAAAACAAAAGCAATGAACCCCCTTACGATTATCGCTAATGCCGAAAGACTACAATATGATTATTTCTTTTGGAAACATCCTTCACAATCGATTTCGTTTGTTGGTGTGGGAGAGCTCTATACTATCGAAGCGGATGATGCAAATCGTTTCAAGCAAATTAGTAACACTTGGAAGCGCTTGCTAGAAAATTCATTAATAAATAACAGGTATCACACTGTAGAAGCTGTCGGCCCGTTACTATTTGGTGGATATAGTTTTGACCCAATAAAACAATCAACTAACCGTTGGCGTGATTTTAGTCCGGGCACATTTATTTTGCCTAAAATGATGTATACAAATTACAATGGTGAAGGGTATGTAACGCACAATTTGTTTCCTTGTGAAGAAAGCAGTTCCTATGGTCTTCTTGAGGATATAGACCGTTTATATAATGAAATGTTTGCTGATATAGACGAATTACCCGATTTTTCATCTACATCATATAGGCTTTCTGAAGGTGACACAACAAAATGGAAGCAAATTGTTCAAGGTGCTATTGATGAAATCAACAGCAACAACTTACAAAAGGTTGTTTTAGCTCGTGATGTAACATTAACGTACGCGAAGCAAATTAATGTCGTGCAAGCCCTGCATACGTTATTAGCTGAGCAACCAACAAGCTATATTTTTGCATTTAAATATCATCAATCTTGTTTTATTGGCGCTACTCCGGAGCAGCTCATTCAAAAAAAACAGGATAAGCTTTACACTACTTGTTTAGCAGGTACAGCACCAAGAGGAAAAACGTTTGAAGAAGACGAGCAGATAGCAGATGAATTACTTCGTGATGAAAAAAATAAGAATGAACACCAGCTTGTTGTTAATATGATTTCCGACGCGATGCAGGAAGTCTGTTCAACAACTAATATTCCACCGAGTCCTACTATTTTTAAAACGAAGCATGTTCAGCATTTATATACACCAATTACAGGTACTACGAAGGTATATACATCTCTCATGGATATTGTTGAGTTGTTACACCCAACACCAGCTCTTGGTGGCTATCCAAGACAAGAGTCTCTTCAATATATTCGTGATCATGAAGGAATCGATCGTGGCTGGTATGCGAGTCCACTTGGCTGGGTTGATTACAGTGGAGATGGCGAATTTGCCGTTGCAATACGATCTGCTCTCATACAAGGAAGAAAAGCTTATTTATATGCGGGATGTGGTATAGTTTCAGATTCAATTCCAGAGAGTGAATTAGAGGAAACTAAAATGAAGCTACGTCCTATGTTATCTGCACTAGGAGGGAACATCGTTGAGTAGTACGAATGCACTTACAAAATATGTTGCGGCTTTTATTCAACAATTAAGCACGTTAAATATCACCGATGTTGTCGTGAGTCCTGGTTCGCGTTCTACACCGATCGCCATGCTTATGGCTGAGCACCCAAGCATGAATGTGACTATACACATTGATGAGCGCTCAGCCGCTTTTTTTGCTTTAGGACTAGCTAAAAGAGTAAAAAGGCCGGTTGTGCTAGTTTGTACATCAGGTACAGCAGCTGCCAATTACTATCCTGCTATCGTCGAGGCACGATATTCAAATATCCCTATATTAGTCGTTACAGCGGATCGGCCACATGAATTGCGTGATGTGGGAGCACCTCAAGCAATAGATCAAATAAAAATGTATGGTGATTACCCAAAGTGGTTCGTTGAAATGGGGATTCCAGAGGATACCGAGGATGTTTTGCGATATGTACGAATGGTTGCTGCAAGAGCAGTTCACACTGCAGGCAGTCGTCCAATGGGACCAGTACACATTAACATGCCATTACGAGAGCCGCTTGTACCAGACCTAAATAATGAAAATTTGTGGAGTGACATAGAGCAACAGCAGTTGGCAAAGGTTACGCCTCCAGCTCGCTTTATTGACGATCTGTACTTAAATGAGTACGCAAACTTGTTTAGTAGTCATGAAAGAGGACTTATTGTTGTTGGAGATTTACAGAATTATAGTGAACAAAGGGAAATTTTGAATTTAGCTGAGAAGCTTCAATATCCTGTACTTGCAGATCCACTATCTCAACTTAGAAGCTACAAGCACCCATTGCTAATTGATGGCTATGATGCATTCTTAAAAAATGACGTGACTAGTGAATTGCTAAAACCAGATATAGTGATCCGCTTTGGGGCTATGCCTGTTTCAAAAGCATTTATGTTATTTCTAAAAAAACAACAAGATTGCAAACAACTTATTGTTGATGGCAGTGGTGAGTGGCGTGATCCTAACAGTCAAGCTTGGGATGTTATTCATTGTGACGAAGCGTATTTCTCAAGCAGGATTCCTTCATATTTAGAAAAAAAGCAGAAAACAAAATGGGTACAAACTTGGCTACAGATAAATACAATTACTCAGTCGATTATGCAACAATCCATTGATAGTGAGATTCTATTTGAAGGTCGAATTATTCAAGAGCTCCAACGTAATTTACCAAACAACAGTCATTTGTTCGTTGGGAATAGTATGCCAATCCGTGATTTGGATTCGTTTTTCTGTGCATCTGATAAAACAATACATATATATGCCAATCGCGGTGCCAATGGAATAGATGGTGTTGTATCAAGTGCATTAGGAGTAGCTTCTGTTTCAAAACCAACCGTTTTAGTCATTGGAGACTTATCCTTTTACCACGACTTAAACGGTTTATTGGCTGCTCGCATGCATAACATACCGTTAACAATTGTTCTCGTTAATAATAATGGCGGTGGTATCTTTTCTTTTTTACCTCAGGCAGCTGAGACAAAGCATTTTGAACACCTTTTTGGTACGCCTACCGATTTACAGTTTGAGCATGCTGTAAAAATGTACGGTGGTGTATACACGCTTGCAACAAATTGGCATGAATTTCAAGTTCAACTTGTTAATAGTTTTGATAGAGCAACCTTAACTGTCATAGAATTGAAAACAAATCGTTACGAAAATGTCGAGATTCATCGTACATTGTGGAATAATGTTTCCCAGGAAATAAATTTTTTGGCTGAAGGTGACGAACAAATTGAAGGATAGGGATGTGGCTTACTCGCTAGACGTCTATGGCAATGGTGGACATGCTCTCGTTTTGTTGCATGGTTTTACAGGTACGAAAAAGACGTGGCTGCCATTTAAAACAATTTGGGATGGCTTTACAATTATTGCAATAGATATTATTGGACATGGCGAATCAGATTCACCGCTTGACACAAGCGCATATGATATACGCATGGTAGGAGAGACGATTATAAGCTACGTAAAAAAGTTAGGATTTTCTTCTGCTAGTATATTAGGTTATTCTATGGGAGGCCGCCTTGCTTTATCTATTGCTTGTGAACAGCCTGACTTTGTTTCCAGTCTCATTTTAGAAAGTAGCTCACCAGGGTTGAAAAACTTTGATGAAAGGCAACAAAGAGTTGCAGCTGATGAATTGCTGGCAGCGGAGATTCTCGAAACAGGTATCGAAAGCTTTGTGAACAAATGGGAACGGCTATCTATGTTTGAAAGTCAGATGAGATTACCCGAAGAGAAAAGAGCTGAAATTAGGCGAGAGCGTTTGGAACAAAATCCAATAGGTTTAGCTAATAGTTTGCGAGGGATGGGAACAGGTAGCCAACCATCATATTGGGAGAGACTACATGAGGTAGAAGTTCCTGTATTATTGATAAGTGGGAGTTTAGATCAGAAGTTCTGTCACATACAAGAAGAAATGAATGATAAGCTGCCAAAAAGTCAGCATACTATCATAGAAGACACTGGGCATGCAATTCATGTGGAACAACCAGAAATTTTTGGTACAATAGTAAAAGAGTTTCTTAATTTACATATAACATAGGAGGTACAAACATGGCAGTAGAATGGGTAGCTGAAAGAACGTATGAAGACATTTTATACGAAACATACAATGGGATTGCAAAAATCACTATTAATCGTCCAGAAGTTCGTAACGCATTCCGTCCTAAAACAGTAATTGAGCTAATTGACGCATTTGCGTATGCTCGCGATGATTCAAATGTAGGGGTTATCATTTTAACAGGTGCTGGTGACAAAGCGTTCTGTTCAGGAGGAGACCAAAAGGTTCGCGGACACGGTGGATATGTGGGGGAAGACGAAATTCCTCGTTTAAACGTTCTTGACTTACAGCGTTTAATTCGTGTTATTCCTAAACCAGTCATCGCTATGGTTGCAGGTTATGCGATCGGAGGCGGTCATGTTTTACACATCGTGTGTGACTTAACAATTGCTGCTGATAATGCAATCTTCGGTCAAACAGGTCCAAAGGTAGGAAGCTTTGATGCTGGCTATGGCTCAGGCTATTTAGCTCGTATCGTCGGTCATAAAAAAGCGCGTGAAATTTGGTTTTTATGTCGCCAATATAATGCGCAAGAAGCACTTGATATGGGGCTAGTCAATACTGTTGTACCGCTAGAAAAACTAGAAGAAGAGACAGTTCAATGGTGTGAAGAAATTTTAGAAAAATCTCCGACAGCCATTCGATTCTTAAAAGCTGCATTTAACGCGGATACAGATGGTCTAGCTGGTATTCAGCAGTTTGCTGGAGATGCGACTCTTCTATACTATACAACAGATGAAGCAAAAGAAGGTCGTGACGCATTTAAGGAAAAGCGTACGCCTGACTTTAAACAGTTCCCAAGATTTCCATAAAAATATCGCACATTAAGCAGCTTGAGCAATCAGGCTGCTTATTTTCAAATAGGAGATGGAATGTATGACTGTGGTTCCTAATTGGTTAATCCAACGTTCACAATTAACTCCGGGTAATAAAGCTTTAACATATAAAGATAACACATACAGTTATCAAGAGCTTCATGAACTTGTCTTAAAACGAGCAAATAAATTATCTGCCCTCGGTATAAAGAAACGAGATGTTGTAGCAATATTTCAACAAAATAGTGTTGATATGCTGTTAAATATCCATGCACTTCGTTATATAGGTGCTCTTAAGGTACTTTTAAACACACGCTTATCTTCGCATGAACTAGAGTGGCAAGTTAAAGATTCAAAAGCAACATATCTACTTGTTGATGATAGCTTTTCATTTACGGAACAAAATGTTCCTGTTTACAATAACAGTTTAGTTGAAGCTACAAAAGAGAATACGTGCGAGGTAGAGATGGAGTTCTCACTAGATGACATTGACACTATTATGTATACTTCTGGTACAACGGGTAAACCAAAAGGAGTTATGCAAACATACGGAAATCACTGGTGGAGTGCGAATGGCTCATTACTTAATTTAGGGTTACAGACAAATGATTGTTGGTTAACGTCTGTGCCGCTATTTCATATTAGTGGACTTTCGATAGTGAATCGTTCTGTTATTTATGGTATCCCGATGATACTCATGGATAAATTTGACCCTGTTCTCGCTAATACATATATAATGCAAAAACAGGCTACGATTATGTCTGTCGTATCTACCATGCTTAAGTTGATGCTAGAGCATTTAAATGAGGAAAGTTATCCAAATACTTTTCGATGTATGTTGCTTGGTGGAGGTCCAGCCCCAAAGCCATTGCTTGATGCGTGTATAGAAAAAGCTATACCTGTTATCCAAACGTATGGAATGACGGAAACTGCATCTCAAGTCACCACATTATCCCCACAATATATGTTCTCAAAGCTTGGATCTGCTGGTAAGCCTTTGTTCCCTAATCAAATTAAAATTCTGTCTGAAGGAAAAGAGCAAGAGCCACATAATATTGGTGAAATTGTAGTAAAGGGGCCAAACGTAACGTGTGGATATTGGCAGCGTGACGATGCGACACTGCGTGCATTCATCGATGAATGGTTGTATACGGGGGATTTAGGTTATAAAGATGAAGATGGTTTTTTATATGTGGTGGATAGACGATCAGATTTGATTATTTCTGGAGGAGAAAATATATATCCAGCTGAAATTGAAGCTGCATTGTTATCTATTGCAGGTGTGGCTGAGGCTGGTGTAACAGGTATGAATGATACAGAGTGGGGGAAAGTACCATATGCTTTTGTTGTCATGAAGCCAGGGTGTACTTTCAATGAATACGACATAAGGACTAATTTACAGCAGCAGCTAGCAAAATACAAAATGCCCAATCGTATCTTTTGTGTTAAACAGTTACCACGAAATGCATCAAACAAACTTATGCGTCATGAATTATTGAAGTTGATTATTGATATAAATTAAGATAAAATACCTTATGTAGTATTTTAGGGGGATATCAATGAAACATATTATTGCATTTATAAGTGTATTATTACTTTTGTCTGCTTGTTCAACACAATCCACATACGAGGATGTTTCTGTAGAAAAGGCTCAAGAAATGATTGCCAATAATGTTACTGTTATTGATGTAAGAACAGAAGAAGAATATGCTGCAGGACATATTCCTAACGCTCTTCTCATGCCACTTCACGAGTTGGAGAATCGCTTAGGTGAATTAAATAAAGGTACAGAATATGTGATTGTTTGTAGAAGTGGCAACAGATCAGCACAGGCAAGTAAAATTCTTGTTGATAATGGCTTTACATCCATATTTAATATGCTAGGCGGTATGAATCAGTGGACGGGTGAAGTTGTAACTGAATAATCTTTTATCTAAAAGCAAGCTTTCTAATGGGAAGCTTGCTTTTTTTTTGTTTACTGCTAATAAAGAAATAAAAATTGTAGCAACTAACCACCTACCACTATATATAAATCTCATAATGAAGAGATTGAGAAGAAAACATTTCGTGGTCTGAATAGTTTCTACAGTATGTCATGATAAAAAAATTAGTGCCTCTGTAATTAGTTGAACTTTTGAGTGGGAGCAATAACTAATTGATAATTATTCTTGACAAATTGGCTGTCTTTAGTTTAAGTTTTGCATAAGGGAAACATTTTTAACTATACAAAAGAATAATGGTGGATGTAAATAAAGTTGTAACAAACTATGAAATTTTGAATATAGTAACATTGCAGTTTCTTCAACAGTATGTTTCCTAAAAAACAAAAAGAGGAGAGAGGGAAATGTTCAAAAAGTGGTTTTTGTCAATAATCTTAGTTGGATTCCTGGTAGTGTCCACAGCTTGTGGAAATCAAGCAACTAATTTAGATTCATCAGAAGGTAATGTACTTGAAGTTACAGTAACTATAGGACAAATAGCGGATGTTGTTGCAAATGTTGGTGGAGAACATGTGAAAGTAAATTCTTTGATGGGCCCTGGTGTAGATCCTCATTTATATCAAGCGTCACAAGGCGATATTTCAAAGCTTGATAAAGCAGATATTATTTTTTATAACGGTTTACATTTAGAGGGCAAAATGGGTGAAATTTTCGAGAAGATGCGGGAAGATAAACCAACAGTTGCTGTAGCAGAGGCAGTGCCAGTTGATAAATTGATAGCGGTAGAATCGAATGAAAAAGCCCATGACCCACACGTATGGTTTGATATAGATCTATGGATATATGCAATCGAGGAAGTACGTGATGCTCTTAGTGAGTTAGATAGTGCTAATGCAGATAGCTACAAAGCGAATGCAACAGCTTATATAGAAAAGTTAAAAGATTTAAAAACATATTCGTTAGATAGAGTGGCAGAAATACCAGAGGAAAGTCGTATTTTAGTAACAGCACATGACGCTTTCGGTTATTTTGGTAGAGCGTATGACTTTGACGTAGTAGGACTACAAGGTTTAAGTACAGATGCCGAATACGGCTTAAGAGATGTTCAAAATTTGGTGAACCTACTCGTTGATAAGAACATAAAGGCAGTCTTCATTGAAAGTAGCATTTCAGAAAATTCTATTGAGGCTGTAGTGGAAGGAGCCAAACAAAAGGGTCATACTGTCGTAATTGGTGGAGAGTTATTCTCTGATGCAATGGGTGAAGCTGGTACAGTGGAAGGAACCTACTACGGCATGTATAAGCATAACATCGACACGATTGTTGACTCATTAAAATAATATATAGAGGCACTTATCCAGTGCCTCTTTCAATCTATATATAGAAACTAGGAAAGCGGGGGTAAGCGGATGACTGGTGTATCACCACTTTTAGTGGATAATGTAACGGTTGCTTATAATAAAAAGCCAGTATTACAAGAAGTAAGTTTTTCTGTACCGGAAGGAAAGTTGTTAGGTATTATTGGTCCGAATGGAGCAGGTAAATCTACTTTAATAAAATCTATTTTAGGATTAGTGCCAAAAGCTACGGGAGATGTACATGTATACGGGAAATCATATGAAAAGCAACGTAAGCTTGTAGGGTATGTACCTCAAAGAGGATCGGTTGACTGGGATTTTCCAACCAATGCGCTAGATGTTGTTTTAATGGGTCGATATGGTCATGTTGGTTGGTTTAAACGTCCAAGTAAACAAGACGCAGAGTATGCGATGCAATGTTTAGATAAAGTAGGTATGAAGGAATATGCTACTAGGCAAATTAGTCAATTATCCGGTGGTCAGCAGCAACGTGTATTTTTAGCTAGAGCACTTGCACAGGATGCAACTATATACTTCATGGATGAACCGTTCGTTGGAGTCGACGCAGCTACTGAAAAAGCAATCATTGCTCTTTTAAATGAATTGAAAGCACAGGGAAAAACAGTATTAGTTGTGCATCATGATTTACAAACGGTAGAAGAATATTTTGATTGGGTGTTATTGCTTAATATGAGAAAGATTGAAATGGGACCAACAAGCGAAGTGTTCACACTAGAGAATCTTCAAAAAACGTACGGCGGACGGTTAGCTTTTTTAAAAAAGGAAGAGGCACTTATTGAACAAAGCTAGGAGGTGACCAGTTATGCAAGAGTGGTTTCTATACTTGTTAGATGCAAATACTCAGTGGGTATTAATAGGTACTACATTACTAGGATTGGCAAGTGGTGTGTTAGGGAGCTTTTCATTGTTAAGAAAACAAAGCTTAATCGGAGATGCGGTTGCACACGCGGCTTTACCTGGTATATGTATCGCTTTTCTTATTATACAAAGTAAATCACTTATTTTGTTTTTATTAGGAGCCGCAATATCCGGTTTAATTGCTACATTTTTTATAGAGAAAATTATTCAGCACTCAAGAATCAAGGAAGATACAGCATTAGGCCTTATCCTGTCAGTGTTTTTCGGGGTTGGGATAGTGTTACTAACGTATATAAACCAAAATGCATCAGGTAATCAAAGTGGATTAGATGATTTTATTTTTGGGCAGGCGGCGTCGCTTGTTGGAGAAGATGTAAGATTAATTACAGGTGTTTCTGCAGTTCTGGTGTTTATTACATTTGCATTTTTTAAAGAATTTAAGTTACTCACATTTGATCCGCAATTTGCCAAAGGAATAGGTCTACCAATAGGCTTTTTTAATAATCTCCTTATGACCCTCATCGTTTGTGCCGTTGTTATTGGGTTACAGGCTGTTGGAGTAGTGCTTATGGCAGCTATGCTTATTACACCGGCTATTGCAGCAAGATATTGGACAGATAAGCTTGATAAAATGGTAATCATTGCTGGGGGCATTGGTGCAGTCTCGGGAATGCTTGGGACATTCTTAAGTCTAGTAACAAAAGGTATGCCAACTGGTCCAGTCATTATTGTGGCAGCCACTATTATTTTCATTATTTCACTTACGTGTGCTCCTCATAGAGGGTTAATAGCAAAAGCATATCGTCGTGCAAAACTCAGTAGATCAATAGCAAGAGAAAATATGTTACAAACATTCTATGATTTAAGTGAAGAAGCATGTAAAGAGTCTGTTAATGGCTATGCGAATTGTGCATTTAGTATTGAAGATATTCAGGTAAAAAGAAAATTAAGTAGAAGATTGATTGTTAAAATGGCCAGTGAAGCAGAAAATAAGGGTCTTCTGTATCGGATTACACCGGAGTCATGGAGATTAACAGAGAAGGGCTTACAAGAAGCGCATAACTTGACGTTAGAAAAAAGATTA
The DNA here is from genome assembly GCF_003944835.1 of Bacillus sp. HMF5848. Taxonomy (GTDB): domain Bacteria; phylum Bacillota; class Bacilli; order Bacillales; family HMF5848; genus HMF5848. Next base: position 3,339,577 of record NZ_RWIV01000001.1, on the reverse strand, counting down.
GTAGATATATATTTAATGCATGAGATGCAATTTCCGACACTTTCTATACGTGACAATCACTCTTTTAGGATGACTGATTTGCCTGAAAAAACATATAACCAGTTAAGAAAATTACTAAAAGAGCATGGTAGAGAGCCAATTTTAATCGCTGGTGATGGTCCACGCATAAATAGAAGTAAAGATAGGGGGCAGACAAATGGGGTATGACGCTTGGATTATCTTGACAGGATCTCTTGTCGGAGCGGCATGTGGTCTTGTCAGCTGTTTCCTTATTCTAAGAAGAATGGCAATGTTAGCAGATGCTATTAGTCATTCTGTTATTTTAGGTATTATTGGTGCGTATTTAGTTAGTCAAAATTTACAAGGAGTAAGTATGTTAATTGGTGCAGTTATCGTCGGGATGTTAACGGCTTTTCTTGTGCAATTTCTAAACTCACTAGGTGTGCAGGCGGATGCATCCATTGGTGTCGTTTTTACATTTTTGTTTGCTGTTGGTGTTATTTTGATATCTGTTTTTGCGGGGCAGGTTCATATAGATACACAACATGCGTTAATGGGCGAAATAGCATTTATACCATGGAACACACTCGAAATCGCAGGAATGAATCTAGGACCTATAGCAGTTTGGATGTTGAGTGTTGTGTTAATTATTAATATAATCCTCATTGCTTTATTTTATAAAGAAATAAAAATAAGTTCGTTTGATCCTGAAATGGCGTTAGCTCTTGGTATTCCTATTACGGTCATACATTACTTATTAATGGGAATGCTATCTATTACTACTGTTGCATCTTTTGATAGTGTAGGAGCGATATTAGTAGTAGCCATGTTAATTGTGCCAGGTGCAACTGCCTATTTGTTGACAGACAGATTGTTTGTAATGTTAATACTGAGTATTGCGGTTGGAGTGGCAGCAGCAATATTAGGCTATTGGTTTGCTAGTATTTTTAATGTATCTATATCAGGGTCAATGGCTATGATGGGTGGCGTGTTATTCACACTGGCTTTATTCTTCTCACCTACACATGGGTTAATTGCAAAGTATATCGCTAGAAGAAAAATTCGTTACAGAGAAATAACGAGAGGCAGTTAGAGTAACTGCCTCTTTCTTTTTTGCATTATATTGTAGCGACAACTTTTTTCTTTGATTGTAAGCCGGGATGTTCTCCCGTCTCAGCCCGCTGTAAAAAAATCAAATGCGGGTTCAGTTACTGCTCCGAGCCAATGCATGCTTCGTATGAAACCACAGTATTAAAGTTTGGTTAATAGTTTATTCCAAATCTTCTAGCATACCAAGTTCTAAAGCGCGACCAGCGATTAAATCATCAATTTCATTAGGTAAATCATCTAAAGAGCCAAATTCATATGTCCATAAGTTTGTAAAAGAATCAACGGCAATCGGAAAACGCATTTGATCAGCATCTTTAATTTCTTTCATAAAATTGTTTATAAGTGATTGTTTGTCGATTGTCATGATTATTATCCAGCTCCTTTTAATGATTATTTGTCATAAAGTGGATGTTTGTCATTGAACATGATGAGCAAACATGAGTGTATGTATTACCTCATTACTATTATTTGTAAATTATAAGTGATTATACAGATGAAGAATTGTGGATTGAATTAATTTTTTCGGATAGGAATCAAACTAAATGTGAAAAAAAAGTGAAGTAGAGACGGTAATTCAGTGGAATTGTAACAAAAAATTTACATTTTAACGAGTCGTTTTTCAATATTCTCACACAACCATATATTATGATTAAAATGTAAGATTAACATGTGGGGTATTGAAATATATATATGAAGAGAGCCAACGTGTTGGCTCTCTTCTTTTTTAAATACCTTCCCGAACGGGAAAGTCCATCTCCTTTAGGTGTAGGAGTGTCAGGTTTTTTTTGTTTTATAAGGCTTAAATCCTTTTGTGAAAATACGCCAGAAGTAAATGAAGCCAGGAAACAAAATGGCAAATCCAACTAAATATGAAACAAATAAAGCCCGAAACGCAGTAGGATTTGTAAATACGTCGCTCAAAAGATAGTCAGGATAAATAATATATGGTAAATGTGACTTGCCGTACGCAAAGCTTGCTAAAAAATATTGTCCTACTACTGCTATAACAGCTAAACGTGGGCGGCCGCGACCGTGAGGATTTTCTTTGTTCGGTAAAAACAACAAAGCTCCTGCTATTAAAAACATAAGAAATGAGGCAATTAACCATCCGATATTTTCAAGCATGTTATCGTAAATCCAACGTGCTTCGAAGCGCATTGTGACAACAATCAGAATTCCAATAACAATTGAAATGGGACCTGTAATAAGTGCATCTTTACGATAAATTTGGTACGCCTCAAACTCTTTAGCTTCATAAGAAAAATCTGAAAGCAGTAGTGAAGATAAAAACAGTGAGCTAGCTATGGCAAAAGCTAAAAACGCATATTCCTGTGGGCTTGTAAAAAGCTTGACTAAGTCTAACTCTACATGATCGCCTACTACTTTCTCATAACCACCGTGAGTAATTGGTAAAACACTCAAGAGTAGGCCTGGGATTAATAAGCCTGAAATGCCTGATATATAAGTTAACGGTTTTCGATAATCGTCTGCTACATGAGAGAACACTAGTAAACCACTACGGATTGATAAAAGAACAAGAATTAAGCTACCAGGAATTAAAAGTAAAGTTCCAAAAGCAAATGTAGCCCCTGGGAAAAACGTGATTAGAGCAACTACAATGGCCACAATAAAAGTATTTGTAACCTCCCAGGTAGGTGACAAATAACGATTAGCGATATTAGTTGCATTTGTTTTTTCGCGATTAATATAAATCATCGACCAAAACCCAGCACCAAAATCCATAGTAGCCATAACAGCATAAATAAAAATAAACCCCCACAGTAAAGCAATTGCAATTAATACATCTGTCATGTTGATACCCCTCCTTCAGGTGCTTGCTTAACCTCATCAGCCAGAGGGTTACGGCGGAAATAATAAAGTAATACAAGGACAACCGCCACACATAAAAATACATATAGTACACCGAATAGTACAAATAATGTGCTAAGATTAGTTGCTGTTGTAACAGCATCCTCAGTTAATTGCATTCTATATATAGTCCATGGCTGTCTACCAGTACAGGCAAAAATCCAACCAAATTCAATTGCAAGCATAGACAAAGGACCTGATGCTACAAATGCCCACATAAATAACCTCGGAAACTCCTTCTTTTTCAAGATTTTGTTCCAGGCAAATCCAGCAATTGAGAGCATAATTAAAAATCCACCAATTAAAACCATGGCGTTAAACAGTGTATGAACAAACAATGGCGGCCACCATTCTTCAGGAAAATCATCTAATCCAACAACAACGGTGTCAAAACGGTCGCCAGCTAAAAAACTAAGAGCCCACGGTATTTCAATGCCCCACTTTACTTCTTTCTCAACCGGATCAGTGAAGCCACCAATAGCTAAAGGGGCATATGGCTGGGTTTCAAATAAACCTTCTGCAGCAGCTAGCTTTTCAGGCTGATACTCATGAAGCATTTGTGCTGATTCATGTCCATTTGTTGCAGTTAGTATTGAGAATACACCTCCAACAACTAGACTTAACATAAGTGCTTTGCGATGATGCTCATAAAGTTTTGTTTCTGCTTTATACTTAAGCATTTTATATGCTGCCACTGACGCAACAGCAAACGCACCTGTCATCCATGCAGATACAGCAACGTGTCCGGCGGAGACAAAAAAGCTCGGATTAAAAAACGCTGCCCACGGGTCTACATCAACAATGTTGCCATTTCCATCAAACCGAAAGCCTGCTGGTGTTCCTTCGAAAGCGTGCACGTTCGTAATTAAAACCGCAGATCCAACAGCACCAATCGCAACAAGTGTAACGCTAATAATTCGCATACGGGCAGAAATACGGTTTGCAGCGTACACATATATTGACATAAATAATGCTTCTATAAAAAAAGCGAAGATTTCAATTTGGAAAGGTAGTGCCATTACCTCTCCAATAACCTCCATAAATCCAGGCCATAGTAAGGATAACTGCACTCCAGCTATAGTACCGGTTGGTATTCCGACACCTAAAAGAATAGCGAATGTTTTTGTCCACCGACTAGCCATAATTTCATAGTCCGGGTCTTTTGTTTTTTGAAACAGTAATTCTGCTAGTAAAATCATTAATGGTAGACCGACTCCAAGAGTCGCAAAAATAATATGTACGCCCATTGTTGTTCCAAATAATGAGCGGGCAATAACGATGTCATCCATACTGTGACTTCCTTTCATTTTAAATATCAATATAGGGAGTTATAATACCTGCACTTAGTAACTAGTTAGAGTTGAAGATATATAACTCTGGACTATCTATTTTATGTACAAACATTATTGTCCACATTTTGGAAAGTGTTATGCATCTTATTTCACTTAAACATGTATGAAAAGAAGTCGGAATTTTTTAAACTAAGGACCCGCTATATGCTGTAGCTGTGATATATTGGTTATAATACGTATTCGATAAGGGGGATTGAATTGCAATGAGTCTGCTAATGGATATGCTAGAATTCAATGAACAGTTTGTAACTAAGAAGGAATATGTTAAGTATCAAACAACGAAGTATCCAAACAAAAAGCTTGTTGTTTTAACTTGTATGGATACACGATTAATTGACATGCTACCTAAAGCGATGAATTTAAAGTATGGAGATATGAAAATTGTAAAAAATGCAGGGGCATTAGTAGCTCACCCATTTGGTAGTATTATGCGTAGTATTCTCGTAGCAATTTATGAATTAAAAGCACAAGAAGTCATGGTTATCGGACACCATGATTGTGGGATGAAAAGCTTGAATGCAGATAGAGTTATCGAGGAAGCGAAATCACGTGGCATTTCAGAAGAGACAATTAACACTATTGAGTATGCAGGTGTTGATTTACATGGATGGCTGCATGGTTTTGAGAATGTGGAGGATAGCGTAAGACATAGTGTCGATATTATTAAACATCATCCTTTAATACCTTTAGATGTAGCTATTCATGGCTTAGTTATTGACCCCGAAACGGGTAAGCTTGATCTCATTATAAATGGGAATGAAGAAAAGCTTGTTAAGAAGTGATTATTTTTTCTTTTTTTCTGGTACGTAATCAAAGCCACCTGGGTGAAACGGATGACACTTACTAATTCTTTTGATTGTTAGCCATCCACCTTTTAATGCGCCATGACGTTTAATAGCTTCGAGTCCATAATGCGAGCATGTTGGATAAAAGCGACACGTTGGTGGCTTAAGAGGAGAGATGAATTTTTGATAAAAACGAATAATCGCTATAAATATGACTCTCATAATGTAACACCTACCTTTACTATCACAAAATATATCATATTCCTTATAATATGAGAAATACAATGTATTAGGCGTTAAAATAAAATGTGAAAAGGAGAGCGACATATGCCATCTGTAGAAAGCTTTGAACTAGATCACACTGCGGTTAAAGCACCATATGTGAGACATTGTGGCTTACATAAAGTAGGAAGTGACGGAGAAATAAACAAATTTGATATTCGTTTTTGCCAGCCAAATAAACAAGCAATGAAGCCGGATGTCATCCATACACTTGAACATTTGTTAGCATTTAATATTCGTGAGTATGCTCAAAAGTATAATCATTTTGAAATAATTGATGTATCTCCTATGGGCTGTCAAACCGGATTTTATTTAGTCGTAAGTGGGAATGCAACTGTAAAGGAAATTATTGATCTATTAGCGGATACTATGAAAGCGGCTGTGACTATAAGTGAGATACCAGCAGCCAACGAAACACAATGTGGGCAAGCAAAGCTTCATGACTTAGAAGGTGCAAAAAAGCTCATGAACTTTTGGTTAAATCAGTCTAAGGAAAATCTAGCAAAAGTGTTTGAATAATTCATGAATATTTTGTGAAATCAGTAACAAAAATATTTTAATTTGCTATATTTAAATTACATCAAACCTTTTATTATGTCGGAGAACAACAAAATATTGCTGTTCTCTTTTTTTTGTAAATGTGAGGTTTGCACAATTGCAAATGGGGTACTAATAACTTAGAAGGAGGAGATGTTTACATGTCTAATCAATTAACACAAGTAGTAAATAAGCAAATAGCAAATTGGAGTGTTCTTTACATCAAGCTCCATAATTATCATTGGTTCGTAACAGGTCCAGAGTTTTTCACGTTACATGCGAAATTTGAAGAGCTTTATACAGAAGCAGCCGTACATATTGATGAGTTGGCTGAACGTCTATTAGCTCTAGGTGGGAAGCCAGTTGCTACAATGTCGGAAATTCTTGAAACGGCTACTATAAAGGAAGCTGCAGGTCAAGAGGATGCAAAAGAAATGGTACGTATAATTGCGGATGATTTTACAACTGTAACAGCTGAATTGAAGGACGGTATGTCTTTAGCTGATGAAGTAGATGATGAAACAACAGGAGATATGCTGTTAGCCATCCACCAAAGCTTAGAAAAGCATGTTTGGATGTTAAATGCATTCCTCGGAAAATAGATGTGCGAAAGACTTACTTTTTAGTAAGTCTTTTTTTTTTCGCTTAGTCTTTACGCCTTCTGTCGTATCTAGTAAAGTATGTATATAATAATTCGACCTACGAAACAATAGGAGGGTATCATGTTGATAGATTTGCGAAGTGATACGGTAACGAAACCGACAGAAGACATGCGACGAGCAAGCTACGAGGCAGAAGTAGGGGATGATGTGTATGGTGAAGATCCTACTGTACTAAAGCTAGAAGAAAAGGCAGCCGAAATACTAGGAAAAGAAGCAGCTCTATTTGTCACAAGTGGTACGCAAGGAAACCAAGTGGCCGTTTTAACACACTGCCAAAGCGGCAATGAAGTCATTTTAGAGGCGGAGTCTCATTTGTTTTATTACGAGGGTGCGGCGATATCTGCTTTTGCCGGGGTACAGCCAAGAACTATAATAGGTAAGCGGGGGACTATGTCAGTAGAAGATGTGGAAGCAGCTATTCGACCCGATGATGTTCATATGCCTGAAACAGGACTTATTTGTTTAGAAAATACACATAACAGAGCTGGTGGAGCCGTAGTAGGTTTGGATAACATGAAAGCTATTGCCGATGTGGCGAACCGCCATCATATACCAACTCATTTAGATGGAGCACGTTTGTTTAATGCTGCTGTTGCTCTACAAGTTCGTGTTTCAGACATTACTAAGTATGTGACAACGGTACAAGTATGTTTATCAAAAGGACTTGGTGCGCCTGTTGGTTCTATACTAGCAGGAGATAAGACATTTATTGAGAAAGCTAGAAAATGGCGAAAGCGTCTTGGTGGTGGCTTACGTCAAGCAGGGATTATTGCAGCACCAGGGTTGATTGCGTTAACAAGCATGACAGAACGACTAGTGGAGGACCATAAAAAGGCGAGCATTCTTGCGGAGGGTTTCGCAAACTTTTCTGGCCTTGAGGTCGTGAATAACGTTGAAACAAATATTGTTATAGTAGATGTTAAAAAGCAAAATAAAACATCACAGCAATTTGTAGAGGAGCTCAAGCAACAGGGAATTTTAGCTGTCCCATTTGGACCTTCGCTTGTTCGCTTTACTACTCATTATGATGTGACCAATGAAGACATAGACAAGACGATATCGACAATTCATAAAATGGTTAACTGATTGAGAGAGAGCATGGGATCATACTATCCTGTGCTCTTTATGTTAGAGCTCTTCTGATGGTGTATAACATGTAAGGGGACTGACTGAATGAGGAGCGTGTTATTTCTAAATTTTTCATATCAACAATGTAATGAGGTGTATGACAATGACAATGGAAAATGAAAAGGTAATAGTACTTTCAGGCGCAAAATAATTAAGTAATGTACGATGACATCCGACAATACTAAGAAGTTAGTGGTTTTATTTATTTTTTTCAAAAAAACAGACCATGAAGGTCTGTTAGGGAGCGGCTAATGGATAATACGTCCATTTGAATGGTCGACAGATTTCATCTCCGAGATTTGTTCCTCGCCAATTAATGCTTTTAAGTGCTCAATCATATATAAACCGACCATATCGGTTAACTCTTGGGTGCCCATTTCTTGTATAAATTCCATTAAATCCTCGCGATTCAATTCCTCTAATACTGAAAAAGCTAAAAAATCAGCGTCTTCTTCATCCCCAGATAGCTTTTCACGATACATATTATATAGTTCTTGAATAAATTTACGCATACGCGTCAACTCCTTTGTGAGCTTACCTTCATATCGGATGTAGTTTTAACAACTAATGACGTTGAATAATCGTAATAAAAGTTATGTTTTGCCCCGTCCACTTTTGATTGTAACACATATGATAATAAAGAAAACTAATTTGACTTAACAAAGAATCACTTCTTTACTATCTGTGAAAATGTTAGGGGGGGTACCGTTGGATAAACTTAGCATGGGACTAGGAATTAAATCTACATTTTCTCTTGCAGCATCTTTTATGACGGCTATGCTTGGAGGATGGGATATGATGCTTGTTATCTTAATTATGTTTGTTGTTATTGATTATATTACGGGTGTGCTTGCTGCAGCAGTGCAAGGGAAATTATCGAGTCGAGCAGGCTTTAAAGGTATTGTCCAAAAAGTTATGATCTTTGCGCTTGTAGCTGTTGCACATCTCCTTGATTTAATCTTAAGCGGAAACCATAATTTTATTCGTGATACTGTCATATTCTTTTATTTATTTAATGAACTAATATCAATTATTGAAAATGCTGGTGAAGTAGGTTTACCTATTCCAGGCATTTTAATGAGAGCTATCGAGATATTACGGAATAAGTCATCAGAATAATGTTAATGTCGTTACTTCATACTATGAGAAAAAGGGAAAAGGTGACGACATTGGGACAAAAAACTTATTATATACATGTTGCGTCTGGTGAAATTACACAGAGCAGAACTGCTTCAGCTTGGGACTTCGAAATTTCTGCATTAGATGATGAAATAACGTTGTTACGAGAGTTGTTTGATCAGAATTATTCTAGTGATATTCAATCCTTTTATAGAGCTCATGTTCCATATGTACAATATCACGACGATAAACCGAATGATGGCTATGATAACGGTCTTTTAAATATTTATAAAAAAATCTACGAGCTTGGTACGGATGAAACGAAGAAGCAGATTGAGGAGATGGATATCATCACTACGTTGGAGGTTCCTATTGATGAACGATGATAATTTTACCAGCAGGATAAATTAAACCCTATCCTGCTGATAAATGTTATTTTATTTTCGCCCAGACAAGATGCACGTTCTCGTTAGCGTGGTATGGAGTAGATTTGTCGTTAAAAAACCTATTTTGAATAGAAGCAGGACCTAGATCCTCTACAATCTCAAATCCTAGCTGATTTAATTGATTAGCAAGAAATAATGGATCAAATGTCGTATTCATTGCTTCTCCTGTTTTCTGCAATTCTTTACGGACTTCATTAATAACCGCATCCGTTTCAGTATGATAAACGGATAATCGAACTACCTTTGGCGGCAATTTGCCTTATTGCATTAAGTGTTTCAAAAACATTTTCAGGAGATAAATACATGGTTACACCAAGCCAGCTAAAAAAACTCTTCTGGCTTTTATTATAGACAGATTGTAAAAGACAGTCGTTGTTTTAAAACGTTAAAAAGGACCTGGAGAGAAGTTTTCCCCAAGTCCTTTTTAATTATGATACGTACATTGTTTTTAGTTGTTTTTGAATCTCTGCATTATCTAAATACTCATCATATGACATTTGTTTATCCATGATACCATTTGGTGTAATTTCGATAATACGGTTTGCGATTGTTTCAACAAACTGATGGTCATGTGAAGCAAAAATCATTGAGCCTTTAAATTTCATTAAGCCATTGTTAAGAGCTGTAATGGATTCTAAGTCTAAGTGGTTCGTTGGCTCATCAAGAAGCAATACGTTGGCGTCGCTTAACATCATTTTAGATAGCATACAACGAACCTTTTCGCCTCCAGATAGTACCTTTGCTTTTTTCATAACCTCTTCTCCAGAGAAAAGCATACGGCCTAGGAACCCACGTAGGAAAGTTTCACTTTCATCCTGAGGAGAGAATTGGCGTAGCCATTCAACTAGGTTTAAATCACTATTTTCGAAAAAGGCTGAGTTATCTTTTGGGAAATAAGCTTGAGATGTTGTGACACCCCATTTAAATGTGCCGCTATCTGGCTCCATTTCTCCCATTAAAATTTTAAATAACGTTGTTTTTGCAATTTCATCGGTACCTACAAGCGCGATTTTGTCATCTTTATTCATAACAAAGCTAACATTATTTAAAACTTTCACGCCGTCAATTGTTTTTGTAATGCCGTCTACACGTAAAAGGTCATTTCCAATCTCACGACCTGGAGTAAAACCAACATAAGGATAACGTCTAGAGGAAGGTTTAATATCATCAAGATTGATTTTATCTAAAAGCTTCTTACGAGAAGTAGCTTGTTTAGATTTAGATGCATTTGCACTAAAGCGAGCAATGAATCCTTGCAGCTCTTTAATTTTTTCTTCTTTCTTTTTATTCGCTTCTTGGGATAGCTTCAATGCCAATTGACTAGATTCATACCAGAAATCATAGTTTCCGACATACACTTGAATTTTCCCAAAATCAAGATCCGCAATATGTGTACATACTTTGTTTAAAAAGTGACGGTCATGTGATACAACTATGACAGTATTGTCAAAATTAATAAGGAATTCTTCAAGCCAACGAATCGCTTCAATATCCAGATGGTTTGTCGGCTCATCGAGTAATAGAATATCAGGATTACCAAATAACGCTTGTGCTAATAATACTTTTACTTTATCAGAGCCTGATAGGGTTTCCATCTTTTTAGCGTGAAGCTCTTCGCCTATGCCCAGACCTTTTAAAAGAATAGCTGCATCTGCTTCCGCTTCCCAGCCGTTTAGTTCAGCGAATTCACCTTCAAGCTCAGCTGCACGCATACCATCCTCATCAGTAAAGTCTGCTTTCATATAAATCGCATCTTTTTCCTGCATTACTTGATAGAGGCGCTTGTGCCCCATAATAACCACTTGCAATACTTCAATCTCTTCGTATTCAAAGTGGTTTTGCTTTAATACTGCCATGCGCTCACCAGGAGACATTGATACGTGTCCAGTTTGAGCCTCTAAGTCACCGGCTAAAATTTTTAAAAACGTCGATTTCCCAGCTCCATTTGCACCAATAAGTCCATAGCAATTACCTGGTGTAAACTTAATATTAACATCCTCAAATAACTTTCGATCAGAAAAACGTAAACTTACATTTTGAACTGTTAGCATATATATTTCCTTTCATCTTAAAATCATTTTTGATTATAACGACAAAACCAAACTGTTTGTCACTGTTATACACACTTTTGTTATTATACATGATAGATTGATGACAAACAAAACTATTATGTTAGCGGTTTTGCTTTTTTTTCTATATCCTCTGGAATAAAAAGTGACTGTATTTCGTTGTAGCGAGAATACCTATTAATAATTGTATGTATAGTGGTAGGGCTTTCTTCTGTCGTATAGTGGATAACTACACTAAGTGGTAAATAGTTACTTTCATCAATAATATACGTAATCTCTGCCGATTTAGTTGGAAAAGGGAGTACTTTAAAATCTTCATTTACATGATTATATTTCAATATATACGTGTCGTTGTTGCGTATTGAGCTAACACTCTCGGTTTCATCAGTAAAAATATTAAAAAATGAGGCTTGTAACAACTTTTGCAGTGCATCTTGATGGAGTGTCTTAGGTAGCTTGTACCAAATACCTTTGTCTTTTATGTAATAGTCATGTTGGGATATGTAGGCTTCAGAAGATTTTTTTGTAGGGTTTGTAACTTGGTATATGATAAAAGGATCTAATGATATTTTCATTGTTGTGTTTGTACTCGATGTATTTTGATCTTGTGTATTTGTGATGTTGACTTCAAAACTTGTAACAGAAGTCACCGCTTCATGATATCGGTGGATAACCTCCGCTGTAGTTAAGTCGTAGGAGGGCATAACACTTTCTTTTGGAGCACAAGCTGACAACAGCAGTATAGCAAACAATGGGAGTAAAATTTTCATATAATTTCCTCCTTTCAAGTTTTCCAGTAATACTTAGTTTCGTTCTCTTGCTTCATTATCCTTTTATAAAAATAAAATTAGTTCTAAAGCCCAGGCTTTCGACATTTTTTCTATGAACAGAAATATGGTACGATGACCATATGCAGGTTTTTAATTCTAAATGTTCGAAAAGCAGGCACAATTTTATAAAGACTGAAGATATCGCACAAGCTCTCATAAATACGTGCAAGAAGGAAGCGTTAAAAATGATAGATTTCGTGGATTATTATCAAAACAAGGTTGTTTTATCATTTGAAGACCACCCATTTTCTGAAGAACCTAAACATGTTTGGGTGGTGTGCCGATATGATGGAAGATGGTTGCTCACACATCATAAAGATAGAGGTTTAGAGTTTCCTGGTGGAAAAGTAGAACAAGATGAGACGGCTGAACAGGCAGCTATTCGGGAGGTTTACGAAGAAACAGGGGGACAGGTGAAGTATATTCGCTATGTCGGCCAATATAAAGTACTAGGAAAAGACAAAGTGATTGTTAAAAACATATATTTTGCAGATATTGAGTCCATTCTAGACAAAAATAATTATCTAGAAACAAATGGACCTGTTCTTCTTACCATCTTGCCGGAGGACATCGCTCAGGATCATCGCTTTAGCTTTATTATGAAGGATAATGTGTTATCGTATACTCTTCAAAAACTAGCTCTCTTACAAGAATAAGAGAGCTAGAAGGTTCTCTCTTTAATCAATGTCTTTTCTATCAACTCAACTAACTGATACATAAGAGTGGCGAAAATGGCGATGATTAGCAAGCTCATTAACACAAGTGTGAAGTTAAACACCTGGAAGCCATAAATGATTAAATAGCCTAATCCTCTGCCTGAAACAAGAAACTCCCCTACAATGACGCCTACCCAAGATAATCCTACATTCACTTTTAATGTCGAAATGATAGTAGGAAAAGATGCAGGTAAAATGGCCTCAAAAAACCGTTGTTTTTTTGTTGCCCCAAAAGTTTGTAGAACCTTCACATAGTTCGGGTCAACCTCTCGAAATGATGTGTAGACAACTAATGTTGTGATAATAATTGAAATTATAGCACCCATGGCAATGATGCTAGCTAAGTTGGGGCCAAAGGCCACGATGATAATAGGGCCGAGAGCGACCTTAGGCATTGCATTCAATACAACCAAATAGGGATCTGAAACCTTCGCGAATTTGGAAGACCACCAAAGACTAGCTGCAAGCAAAGTTCCTAATAAAGTCCCAAGAATAAAACCGACCGCAGTTTCAAATACAGTAACACCAATGTGTATCCATATAGAGCCATCATATATTTTTTCAATCAGCAATCGAACGATTTTTGATGGAGCACTAAAAATGAGTGGATCAATCCACTTTAAGCGACTAGCAAGCTCCCATATACCGAAAAAGCAAATGAGAATAATCAGCTGATAGCTTCGTATTGTTATTTTTTCCTTACGAAGAGAGTGGATATATTGTTCGTGTAAACTACGGACGTGAGCCGACATTTGTTTCAAGGTTATCCAACTCCTTCCACACTTTTTGGAAAAATTCATTATATTGCTCATGTTGTCTGACATGAAATGGTTTTTCTTTACGTAGCTCAGCAGGCACAATAAACGTTCTTGCAATTTTCCCAGGCTGCGATGATAACAGAAAGATTCGATCACTCATGGCTATAGCTTCACCAATGTCGTGCGTAACAAGAAGTGCAGTTTTTTTAAATTGCTTTAACGTATCTGCTACTAAATCTTCCAGCTTTAGTTTCGTTTGATAATCTAAAGCGGAAAAAGGTTCGTCGAGTAGTAGAAGCTTTGGATTTGTTATTAATGTTCTCACTAAAGCAACACGTTGTCTCATGCCCCCAGATAATTCGCGAGGATACGCGTTCTCCACATACTCTAACCCCATAGATTGTAGTAGGGATACAGCTTTTTCATGTGTTTCTTTTGTGACAGCTCCCATAATCCTAGGTCCAATTAAAATATTATCTAGAATGGTTTTCCAAGGGAACAAATAATCCTGCTGCAGCATATAGCCAATCGCCGATGTTGATTCTTTAATTACCTCACCATCAATACGAACTTCACCCTCTGTTGGTTGAAGTAAGCCCGCAATAATGGAAAGAAGTGTTGTTTTCCCACAGCCACTAGGGCCGAGAAAGGAGATAAATTCTCCTTCCTCAATATTGATTGAAATATCCTCTAAAGCGGTTGTAGCACCTGTTTTAGAAAAGTATATGTGATGAATGTTGTGCAATGTGAGAAAGCTCATGCTTGCACCACCTTTATTTAGATTCCTTAATCACTGTTTCTGCGATTGATGTATTCACTAGTGTGCTATGATCAACTCGTGCAGGTAACTCACCAGCTTCATCCATAATATTTTGGAGATTTTCCCACTCTGCTACATCTAAAACTGGGTCGGTTGCATATGAACCCTGACTTTTATAACGATCAATAACAGTCACCATAATATCAGCGTCTGTATCTTCAAAGAACGAAGAAATGGATGCAGCAATTTCTTCTGCACTATGTGTTTGAATCCACTGTTGTGCCTTATATAGGGCGCGTGTGAATTTCTCAATCGCTTCCGGATTGTCTTTCATAAAGGTCTGTTTTGACATGAACGTCGTATAAGGAACCATGCCGGATTGTTCACCAAACGATGCGACAATATGCCCCTTGCCCTCTTTTTCAAAAATAGAAGCTGTTGGCTCAAAAAGCTGCACATAATCACCAGTACCAGACGCAAAGGCGTTTGCAATATTGGCAAAATCAATGTTCTGGGTCAAATTAAGGTCATTTTGTGGATCGATACCTTTATTTTTCAATACAAATTCCCCAACCATTTGTGGCATACCGCCTTTTCGTTGACCAAGGAATGTGCTACCTTGTAATTGGTCCCATGTAAAGTTATCGTGTTCTTCACGAGCTACTAAAAATGTGCCGTCTGTTTGTGTAAGTTGTGCAAAGTTGATTACCGGGTCACTGGCACCTTGCGCATACACATATATTGTTGTTTCTGATCCAACAAGCGCTATATCAGCACCGTCAGATAATAGGGCTGTCATAGTTTTATCTCCACCCCATGTTGTCGTTAATTCAACATTTAACCCTTCTTCTTCAAAGAAGCCTTCAGAAATAGCAACATATTGGGGAGCATAAAATAATGAATGTGTTACTTCAGCAACACGAATGGTTTGCACGTCTTCTTTTCCACATGCTGTAAATGTAAAAACAAGGACGGCTGCTAACAATAATGTGAAAGCCAATTTAAACAAACGTTTCACAAAAATTCCTCCTAAATATTTATCAAAGTTTAGATGACACTACCCTATCGTATGTAAGGTGATAAAATTGTGTGAATGCCTATATCGAGGTGAAAAAATGGTAATTGTAGATATGCAACGTTATCCTAGTCCAAGTCCGCAAATAAAGCTATTTATCGTTACATATAGATGTGGAGGATTAAAGATAAAAGGACTATTAGCGGAACCTATAGGTCAAGGACCTTATGATGGTTTTTTATACTTACGTGGCGGCATTAAAAATGTTGGACCAGTAAGACCAGGTCGAATTATTCAATTCGCGAGTGAAGGCTTCGTGGTATTTGCGCCTTTTTATCGTGGGAATAATGGCGGAGAGGGATATGAAGACTTTGCAGGTGAAGATCGATATGATGCTATATCAGGATTAGATGTATTAAGAGCACGTGAAAAAGTTAACAACAATCACATTCATGTATTTGGTTTTTCACGCGGTGGCGTTATGGCGCTCTGGACGGCTATTGAGCGTGAAGATATCGCTTCTATAGTAACGTGGGGAGGTGTGTCTGATATGAGACTAACTTACGTTGAAAGAGTGGACATGCGTCGGATGATGAAGCGTGTTGTCGGAGGGACTCCAAATAAGTATCCAGAGCGATATGATGCACGGACACCTTTATTTGAACTTGAAAGGGTGACAGCGCCTATATTAATTATTCATGGAGGACAAGATCGAAATGTATCAATCGAGCATTCATATAGGCTTGAAAAACGAGCACGTGAACTTAATAAGGTTGTGGAGAGTTGGTATTTTCCAGAGTTTACTCATTATTTTCCGCCTGCTGTGAATCGACAAACGGTACAAAGACTTTGTGAATGGATGAAAAAGCAAATACAGCCATGATATAATAAGTGTGTAGGAGGGGATACAAGTGGGTATGCCATTAGAATTAAATACGATGATAGTTACAAAAGGTCGTGAAGTAAGACTCGAAGAGAATGTATTTGAATTAAAAAAAGAAGGATACCGTCTATATCCGATTGATATTCCAATTGAGATTCGTAAAACAAAGGACGGAGAAGTAGCAGGGACTGCCATAATAAAGAAAGTTACACTTACTAATGATGAAACCATTATTACATATCAGCTTATCTCTTTAAAATCAACAAATTAACTGACGTCGGGATACCGGCGTTTTTTTATTATATATATTAATGGCTTGTGGAAAATATTAACAAGTTGTGTTATCAAGAAACCACGGAACCTTTCAACATATGGGAGAACTTTTCAAGAAAAGAATGTCGTTTAATCAAGAAATCCGAAATAAGAAGTTATTCAAAGAACAACACGGCATTTTTCAAGAAAAAAGCATAGAATTACCTAAATTTCCCCCCTTATGTTTGTTTTAACAAAAGAGAAAAATATAAAACAGATTTAGAAAGGGGGAGTGTAAAATGAAGATTAGTCAAAAGGTTTTAGTGTTATTTCTGTTAGTACTGTTAATACCGAACGTGGTTAGTGCTTATACTGTGCAGCCTGGAGACACTATGTATAGGATCGCAAAAAAACACGGATTATCGTACAAAGAAATTCTACAGCTTAACCCAAGCATCACGAATCCGAGTAGGATATATGTGGGACAACATATTGTAACAAGTAGAGGGAATGACTATTACGTACAACCGGGTGATACCCTTTATAAGATAGCGAAAAAATTTGGTTTGTCTGTTAAAGAAATTATTGCAATGAATCCTCGCATCTCAGACCCTAATAATATTGTTGTTGGTATGCACATTATCGTTGGGCACGATTTGGTTGATGAGTTAGTCGACTATGCAGTTAGTTTACAAGGAAAAACAAACTATAAACTTGGTGCAGCTACCTCTTTAGCTCCGTGGGTAGCAGATTGTAGTTCATGGACGCAACACATATATGGAAAGTTTGGAATCAAACTTCCGAGAACAAGCAGATTGCAATCAAATATGGGAACACCTGTCACGTTTAGAAATATGAAAAAGGGTGATCTTATGTTCTTTGGAGAAAATGGGATAGTTTCTCACGTAGGTATATATATGGGGGATGGATATTATATTAGCAACTTAAACACGGAAAGAGATGTAGTAATATTTTCAATTTATGAGTCATGGTCTTATCGGACGTTTTTGTGGGCATCAAGGGTAGTATAAAAAAGTAATGTTGAATTTTAATTTGCAGATCATATTTTTAAATATGTTACCGAATCAAATGAAATTATTGGACATTAAATCTAAATACTCGATTAGTTATTAATTGAAACTGTAAATGCTTAGCAACGAGGCTAAGCATTTTTAATTGCATTAAAAATCATAGTGAACAGTGTCGATTTTTAAAGAATATTTAGCATCCCGAAGTATTTAACAGGATTTATAAGAATTACGAATATGAAAACCTGTACATAATGGCTCACTATGTCTAGCTATAAAATTTAACTGAATATAGCGTTTGATGGAAAAATAAACCTTTTTTAGACTATTAATATACGTGTGTAATTTTTTTACACTATGAAACTACTACATATTAGGAGGGGTCTAAACAGTGAAGAAGTTATTTTATTTAAGCTTGCTTATGTTCTTAGCACTTATATTGGCTGCTTGTTCATCAACAACAGGGGGGTCAGAGCTAGCCACTTTAGAGAAAGCAAGGGAAGAAGGTAAGATTGTCGTTGGATTTGCAGGGGAAAAACCTTATGCCTACAAAACAGCAGATGGTGAATTAACTGGAGAAGCAGTGGAGGTCGCAAGAGCAGTTTTTAAAGAACTAGGAATTGATGAAATGGAAGGTGTCCTAACAGAATTTAGTTCTCTTATTCCTGGACTAAAAGCTGAGCGATTTGATGTTATTACAGCGGGGATGTATGTAACTCCTGATCGATGTGAAAAGGTTGCATTTGGTGAACCAGAGTACAGTATCGGTGAAGCGTTAGCTGTGCAAAAAGGAAATCCTATGGACATCCATTCTTACGAAGATATTGCTGCTAACCCAGATGTAAAGATTGCCGTTATGGAGGGTGCGATAGAATTACAATATTTAGAAGCTGCTGGTGTACCAGATAGTCAAATTGAAATTGTGTCGGATATCCCATCAAATGTTCAAGCGTTGCAATCAGGTCGCGTAGACGCCATTACGATGACTGGTCCTACATTAGAAGCTGCAATGGAAACGGCGGATATAGCTAATATTGAAAGAGTAGAAGATTTCAAACAACCAACTGTTGATGGTGAGAGTGTTCGTGGTTATGGCGCTGCTGCTTTCCGACTTGGGGATGAAGCGTTTGTTAAGGCATACAACGAAAAACTCCAGGAAATGAAGGACTCTGGTAAATTGCTAGAGATTATTAGTCAATTTGGATTTTCAGAGGCTGATTTACCTGGAGATATGACAACGGCTGAGTTATGTGGACAATAATATGAGAAGTGTCAGGTACTCAATGTGGGTGCCTGCCCTTTATTTTTATGAATATAAAGGAAGTGATTCCCATTAGTGGATATATAGAAATACTCCCAGAGCTTTTAGAGGGTGCGAGTGTTACCATTCAAATTCTTTTGGTGTCGGCAGTTGTGACATTTTTTGTCGCATTTATCGCTGGACTTGGTCGTGTATCACGGTATGCAATCGTTCGAGGATTTACTGGTGTCTATGTAGAGCTGTTTAGAGGCACATCATTGCTAGTACAAATGTTTTGGATATATTACGCACTCCCGGCTTTTGGCATTAAGCTATCAGCTTTTGTTGCTGGAGTACTAGCATTAAGCTTAAATTATGGAGCCTACGGGTCAGAAATTGTTCGTGGTGCTATTCAAGCTATACCAAAAGGCCAGACAGAAGCAACAATTGCGTTGAACTTTACAAGATGGCAAAGAATGAGACGCGTTATATTGCCACAAGCACTTCGAATTATGCTACCGGGGTTTGGTAACACATTGATCGAATTATTGAAAGGAACGTCATTAGTTGCGTTGATTACACTTGCAGATTTAACGTATCAAGGGTTAATTATTAGAAATGCAGATTTGAGCTTAACGTTAGAAGTATTTATATCATTATTAATCATGTACTTCTTAATAGCGTTGCCACTCATAATACTAGTTCGCAAGCTTGAAAAGAACGCTTCGAAGGGAGTGGCTAAGGTATGACCTGGGACTGGCAATACACCTTTGAAATTTTTCCGGGGTTGTTTAAGGTTGTCTGGCTTGTTGTGGCAATAACAATCGGTGCATACTCAGTGGCATTAATTTTTGGGCTAATTTTAACATTACTTCGGAGGTCATCAAACAAAATTGTCTCGTTAGTGACGTATGGTTTTATTGAATTTGTACGCAGTACACCCCCACTTGTACAATTATTTTTTGTCTACTTCGCACTTCCCCAAATTGGTATTTCACTAGATAAATATGTAGCGGGTATTTTAACGCTAGGAATTCATTACGCCACATATATATCTGAGGTATACCGTTCTGGAATTGAATCGATTCCGAAAGGTCAATGGGAAGCTAGTAAGGCGTTAAACTTTTCGAAAAGTCAGACTTGGATAAGATTAATTTTGCCTCAAGCAATTCCTCCTGTTATTCCGATGTTAGGTAATTATTTAATCGTTATGTTTAAAGAAACACCGTTGTTATCTGCAATTGGGGTGTACGAGTTGTTAAAAGCTGCTAAAAATATAGGTTCAGAGTCTTTCAGTTATTTAGAGCCATTTACAATTGTAGGACTGCTATTTTTACTATTAAGTTATCCTTCAGCGCTGTTTGTGAGACGTTTAGAGGTCAAGATGAAGGTAGCATACAAAAGGACGTAAGGAAGGTGCAAAGATGGAGAATGGAGCTCCTTTGGTGACATATAAAAATGTAAAAAAGAGCTTTGGTGAAATTGAAGTATTAAAAGGGTTAGACTTACAGATTGGCCACAGAGAAAAGGTTGCTTTAATTGGACCAAGCGGATCAGGAAAAACGACTATTATTCGTATGCTCATGACATTAGAAAAGCCAACCTCCGGAGTTATTGAAGTGGATGGAGAGCCATTATGGCACAGAAAGGTAAATAATGAATTAGCTTCTGCTGATGAAAAGCACTTACGTAAAATGCGAAGTGATATCGGTATGGTATTTCAGCAGTTCAACCTATTTCCGCATATGACAATACTACGAAACGTTACAGAAGCTCTCATACACGTGTTGAAGCTACCAAAGGAAGAGGCGCATGAGCGTGCAGTGTCAATGCTTGAAAAAGTTGGACTAGAGGACAAATTCGATAATTATCCTTCTCAACTATCAGGTGGACAGCAGCAGCGAGTTGCTATTGCAAGAGCTGTTGTGATGCATCCGAAAATTATGTTGTTTGATGAGGTTACATCAGCACTTGATCCAGAATTGGTTGGAGAGGTGCTACAGGTGATTAAAGACATTGCTAAAGAAACAGATATGGCAATGGTATTAGTCACACATGAAATGGATTTTGCGAGGGATGTTGCAGATCGTGTTGTTTTTTTACATGATGGGCAAATTGAAGAACAAGGGCCACCTCATGAAATATTTGAAAATCCAAAGAGTGAGCGACTGCAAAGCTTTTTGAGTAGATTCTTGAAAGGATAAAACTGTTACCGTCTAGAGAAAATCTCTAGGCGTTTTTTTTGTTAAGACGCCACCTCATTCTATAAACTAGCTTGTACTACGCCGTAGGTCTTATATAAAAATATAACTCTGGCTCATTATTGAAAGGATATAAACGAGATAAAATAAACTCATAAGATCAAAGGAGGAAATTAAAATGAAAAAAGTTGGTTTAATCATCATTGCTGTTATTGCTGCTAGTGTATTGTTATCAAATGTTGGGTCTCTAGTTGGATTAGCTATTTGTGTAGCGATTATGTACTATGCCTTCAAAGGCTTCCGAAAAACTCATTCAGTAGGCAAGCGAATTGTTTGGTTAGTAGTTGGATTGATGGCATTTAATGCCGCAGCATCTAATTTTCCTGCCATTGTTGCAGTAGTTGCAGCGATCGCTCTTTATATGGTGTATAAAGGCTGGAAGGAAAATGAACATAAGGCTGTAGTTCAAGAAGACTCTGACCCATTTACAAACTTTGAAAGACAATGGGCAGAGATTCAAAAAAATAGATAATATAAGAAGGAGTGGTTTAAATGGGGTTATTTTCTAAAATTAAAACAACTGTGGAAGCTGATGTTCAGGAAGTGTTATATTCAAATGAACCAAAAAATCCGATTGCAAAATTAAATCAATACTTACGAGAAAGTGAGCAAGAGGTTGAAAAAATTCGTAAGCTTGTCGCGCGTCAAAAAGCTTTAAAAGAAGAATTTGAACGAGAGCTTAAATCCACACAGGACATGGCTGCGAAAAGAAAATATCAGGCTGAAATTGCATCAAGGGCTGAGGAAACAAATTTACACGAATTTGCTCTCTCTGAACAAATGCAGTACGAGGAGCGGGCCAAACGTATTGAGGCTACTCTACAACAAACAAGGCAACACTTGGTGGATTTGGAAAAAAGTTATGAGCAGATGAAACACAAATTAGATGAAATGCATATAAAGCGAATGGAATTAATGGGAAGAGAAAATGTCGCTCGCGCTAACCATCGTATTAATAAGGTGATGCAAACTCCAACTAATAGTGGTTTCAATGTTAGCGATATTGAAGATTACTTCAAAGTTATTGAGAAAAACTTAAATACTGAGTATTATTTGAATTCTATTGATGCAAAAATTGCGGAATTGGCTAAGAGAGTGAATGTTGTTGAAAAGGCGTAGTGAAATACTACGCCTTTTCACTTGCTATCAAAGAAACCAAAGCTTTAAATCTAGCTTTCTGTCTAGCTTGAGATGACATAGGTTTGATTCAAAAAGAATCACATATTAAAGTCAAGAACTTGACGGCGATCGTCTTGAGCGTGTCGAAGCTAAAAAGTCGTCGCTTTTTAGTGTCGTTTTTCTGTAATGATTCCAAATGCAGCCGGTATAAAGCAGGCTAACAGAATAAAAAACGTTACTGACAGATCATTAGAGGATTTTGTGTTCGTGCCTTCAGCAGCGAATGTCATTGCAGGAATCAACAGTAATAATAATGTTGTGAAAAGTGTGATTTTTTTCATGTTTTTTTCACTCCCTTGTTTTGTATAAGAACATCATATAACTGCTGATAAGAACTTTTAAAGAATTAATGTGTTGTGATTGTGCATATAGTATTAAAAGATGTAAATCGACATGATTCGATAGAAATTTACAATAAAAAGAATATAAACTTTTGCGTTTTCAACACATTAATTAGTTTTTAGACATAAAAACCCCCTTGTACTAAGTACAAGGGGGGATTGCTATTAAATTAATGGTCCACCAAACTTCTCAATGTCTAGATTAGTCTCGTTAAACTTTTTGAAGTTCTGGTGAAACTTGAGTGCTAATTCGCGAGCTTTAGTAGTGTATGCCTCTGGATCATCCCATGTCTTGATTGGCTGAAGAACATCATCTGGAACTCCAGGTACATGAACTGGTATTTCTAATCCAAATATATCATCTTTAATAGTTTCTACGTTATTTAGTTCACCTTCTAATGCAGCATGAATCATGGCACGAGTATATGGTAGACTCATACGTTGACCCACACCATACTCACCACCAGTCCAACCGGTATTTACTAGATAAACTTGAACATCGTGCTCATCAATCTTCTTACCGAGCATTTCAGCATACACTTTAGGGGCCAGTGGTAAGAATGGTGAACCAAAGCAAGCTGAGAAAGTTGCTTGTGGCGTTGTGATACCACGTTCTGTGCCAGCTAGTTTACTAGTGTAGCCGCTCATAAAATGGAACATAGCTTGGTGCTTGTTAAGCTTACTGATTGGAGGCAATACCCCGAATGCATCAGCTGTTAAAAAGATAATAGCGTTTGGATGACCAGTAACACCTGATTCAATTATATTGTCAATAGATTGAAGTGGATAGGCTGCACGTGTATTTTCAGTTAATGTTGAATCGTCATAATCAGCTTCACGTGTATTTTCATCTAACACCACGTTTTCTAATACTGATCCGAAACGAATTGCATCATATATTTGTGGTTCCTTTTCTCGAGTTAAATTAATACATTTCGCATAACAGCCGCCTTCAAAATTAAACACACCGTTTGCAGACCAGCCATGCTCGTCATCACCTATTAACTTACGTTTTGAATCGGCAGACAAAGTTGTTTTACCAGTACCAGAAAGACCAAAAAATAATGCAACATCTCCCTCAGGACCTACGTTTGCAGAGCAATGCATTGGTAAAATACCTTGCTGAGGTAATAAATAGTTCATGATTCCAAAAATCGATTTTTTCATTTCACCAGCATATTCTGTTCCACCAATTAAAACGATTCTCTTTTCAAATGATACAATAATGAATGTTTCAGTTTTTGTACCGTCTATAGCAGGATCTGCTTTAAAAGTTGGTGCTGATACGATAGTAAATTGAGATTCATGAGTGAGAAGTTCTTCTTGTGTAGGGCGAATGAACAACTGGTGACAGAATAAATTATGCCAGGCAAATTCATTTACAACTTTAATAGGTAAACGATAACGTTCATCGGCTCCGGCAAAGCCTCGGAATACAAACAGTTCGTCTTTATCCTTAAGATGTAATAATACTTTTTGATATAGACTTTCAAATACTTCTTTGGAGATTGGCTGGTTCACTGCACCCCAGTCAATTTTATCTGAAGTGGAAGGTTCGTCGACTGTATACTTATCCTTAGGGGACCTTCCTGTATACTTTCCTGTTGTAGCACGAATAGCTCCTGTTGAGGTTAAGACTCCTTCATTGCGAGTTAGAACTTTCTCGACTAATTGTGGAACAGACAGATTGATAGCAATGTTGTTACCGTCTAGAAGTTGCGCTAGGTCAAAAGAGACACCGACAGAGTTCATCATCAAAACCTACCTTTTCTCATTAATTTTCCTAAAGACATCAACACACAATTAGTATAACACAATTGGTTAAATAGTGTATACTATTTATTAAACCATTTTATGTTACTTATATTCTAAAGTTAACATCTCTTTGAACTGTTTTGTTGTTAAAATTTTGAAATTTTAATGGCAGAAATTTTAATATTTGTTGGCAAAAATAAGTACAAAATGTGTTGACATTACAATATAAATTCCGTATTATAACTGATTGGATACTCTTATCCCGAGCTGGTGGAGGGACAGGCCCTTTGAAGCCCAGCAACCATCATCATTTACTCGTGGTGAAAGGTGCTGAACCTGAGCAAGGCAATGACCTTGAACGATAAGAGTGAAAGGCGCGTATATACCTTTCCTCACTACAAAAGAGGAGAGGTTTTTGTTTTTTTTGCGTTTTTTCAATATTATTTCGATAAAAGTCGTTTGCTTTACGAATAATATGGGAATGAGAAGTATCACGAAACAATATAAAGGGAACTCTTCATACATATGGGAGTTTACACACTTTATGATGAAAAGGAGGACATTTGATGTCAAACAAACGTCGTTTATTTACATCTGAGTCGGTAACAGAAGGACATCCAGATAAAATCTGTGATCAAATTTCCGATTCTATTATGGATGAAATTTTGAAGCATGATCCAAATGCTCGCGTAGCATGTGAAACAACTGTTACAACAGGATTAGTACTTGTATGTGGTGAAATCTCTACCTCTACATATGTTGATATTCCGAAAATTGTTCGCGACACAATTAAGGAAATTGGGTATACACGTGCAAAATACGGCTTTGATGCCGAAACTTGTGCTGTTTTAACATCAATTGACGAGCAGTCTGCAGATATTGCTATGGGTGTTGACCAAGCGTTAGAAGCTCGTGAAGGCTTAATGAGTGATGAGGAAATTGATGCAATCGGTGCTGGAGACCAAGGTTTAATGTTCGGTTTTGCATGCGATGAAACAAAAGAATTAATGCCACTTCCAATTTCTTTAGCGCATAAGTTGGCTCGTCGTTTAACAGAAGTACGTAAAGATGATGTTCTTCCTTACCTACGTCCAGATGGTAAAACACAGGTTACAGTAGAGTATGATGAGAATAATAAGCCTGTGCGTATTGATACTATCGTAATCTCAACTCAGCATCACCCTGAGATTGCACATGAGCAAATTGTTCGCAATTTAAAAGAGCACGTTATCAATCCGATTGTGCCAAAAGAGTACATCGATGAAAATACAAAGTATTTCATTAACCCAACAGGTCGTTTTGTAATTGGTGGTCCTCAAGGGGATGCTGGTTTAACAGGCCGTAAAATCATTGTTGACACATATGGTGGATATGCTCGTCACGGTGGCGGTGCATTTTCTGGTAAGGATCCTACAAAAGTAGACCGTTCAGCAGCATATGCAGCACGTTACGTAGCTAAAAATATCGTAGCGGCAGGCTTAGCAAGTAAGGTCGAAGTACAACTTGCTTATGCTATTGGTGTAGCACAACCAGTATCGATTTCTGTTGATACTTTTGGATCTGGAAAAGTATCTGAAGAAGTATTAGTTGATTTAATACGTAATAATTTCGATCTTCGTCCTGCTGGTATTATAAAGATGCTAGATTTACGTCGACCGATATATAAACAAACAGCAGCTTATGGGCACTTTGGCCGTACAGATGTTGATCTTCCGTGGGAGCGCACTGATAAGGCAGAAGCTCTTCGTACACAAGGTTTAGGAGAATAGTAAAAAAAGTAGCACCTCCATATGGATGTGCTACTTTTTTAAAAGAATGAGTATATGTTACTGGCTAAGGTTTATTAGAGCGAAATACGAGTGGCTGAACATACTAGAGTATGCTCTACGTGGGGTGAGGATTTGAGAGAGGCAAACGAACGTCTTGCAAGAGCGACGGTATATCGAGACACAAGGTGCAAAGTGCGTCCACTGATGAGACTTCTTTATGACTGAAAAAGGAGATCCGCCTATCCAATATGCATGAGGTAATGCCTCTTTTAATTTCAAAATAAAAACCCTCCCGTCTATTATATGACTTGTTGTCCCCCTCTTGCCAATTGAGCACCATATAATTCGTGAGAAGTTTGTGAAGTTTTTAACAAACTATCATTTTTTCTTAATTAAGCTCTAGATTATGCGTATTGAATTGCTGTTGATGGATCGATAGCTTTTTCATATTCAAACAATAGTTGATCAAAAATTTTTTCCCAAGATTGTGTTCGAGCATATGCATTTGCGGCTGTCCCCATTTTAGTACGTAACTCGTTTTCTCTAAGCAAATGTGTAATCGCAGATTGAAAATCATTAATATCTTTAGGGGTGCATAGCATGCCAGTTTTTCCGTGTTGAACGATGTTTTTCACTCCACCAGCGTTCGCACAAATAGCTGGAGTACCGCAAGCTAAAGCCTCAAGCACAACATTTCCAAATGTCTCTGTTGTTGAAGGAAAGACAAATAAATCAGAAGCTGCGTATGACGCGGCTAATCCCTTTCCACTTTGGTATCCAGCAAAAGTCATATTAATTGGTGCATCTTTCATTATCTCTTCTTTGGATGGGCCATCACCAACAATTAACCAATGAACCTCGTTCCTTAAATAATCAGGTATCGAACGGGCTAATGTTGGCAGCAACTGAACATCTTTTTCAGGAGCAAGGCGTCCTACGTATGTTAGGATATATTTTTCACTTATATTAAATTTCTCTCTGACTATTGTTTTATCATAATTTGGGTGAAATAATGTGAAATCTACGCCACGAGACCAAACACTAAGATTTGTGAAACCATGTCTTTTTAAGTGCTCTAACGTATCAATTGACGGTACGAAAATTTTTCGTAACGGCTCATGAAACCAATGCATATATCTCCAAAGTAGTTTTGATAAAAATTGCAAATCATAATATTCTAAGTAATGGTCGAAGTCCGTATGATAGGATCCGACTACAGGGATGTTAAACTTCTTTGCATAATGAAGACCACAAAGTCCAATATTAAAAGGTGTCGCTATGTGGATAATGTCAGGCTGGAATGCTTGTAGCTCTGTTTTAATAGAAAGCATATTTGGCAATGCTACACGACATTCAGGATATAAAAAGAATGGCAGACTTGCAAATCTACGAATATGGGTAGAAAAAATGTCACGGTCGCTATTGCTATCAGGAGCAAAAACTCTAAACTCGATGTTTTGTGATTGCAGGTAGTCTGTGAAACGTTTTAATGTGCGAGCAACTCCGTTAACATCAGGTGAAAATGTGTCTGTAAATATGGCAATTTTCATCTTAATCCTCCTACCCAAGTTTTATTAAACCAAATGATGAAGGAAAGAAAACATCGTAACGCCTGTTGTCGATCCAAGGAAAAAACCAACAAGGACGTCTGAAGGATAATGTAAACCTAAATATACTCTTGATAGAGCGACGCTAATAGCTAGAGGAACTAGAATAACGGCAAGGATTGGTAAAGATAAAATAAATGGTGTGACAACAGAAAAAATTGCAGTTGTATGACCAGATGGAAAAGAGTGGTCTTCTAGTGGATTTGCGCCAACTCTAATTTCCTGTAACGCAAGATAGGGCCTTTTTCGCGGGTACACCTTTTTAACAATTGCAACAGGTATATGACTAATTGCCAATGCTAAGGCTGATGCTATACAAATAGTACGAAATGACTGAGTAGTGGCGATGGTTAGTAAAATTAATAAAGAAGAAATAGTAAATAATGCGCCACCTACGTGTGTAATATGACGAAAGTAGAAATTTAATAGCTTTTTATCGAAATGTTGATTTAAACTTCTAAAAAGTCTACATTCAAAGCTATACAAAAATCCAACCATCTTAGTTACCATTTTATAACCCCTTTTGCTTTCATACTTAAACTAATTTTACAATGTATATATTTAGGAAATGATAAAACTATGTTAATTTTATATTTTGAAAAATTTACATAAATGTATTGAATACACAAAAAAAAGCTACATACTAATTAAGTTTGTAGCCCTTTATAAAGTTGTCCTTTCTCAACGTATTCTTTCCTAATACGTTTCATGTCTTGAATATCTTTATCTGTTAACTCGCGAATAACTTTGGCAGGACGGCCAAAAGCGAGCGTGTTAGGAGGGATGATCTTTCCTTGTGGCACAAGACTACCAGCACCTATATAGGCTCCTTCTCCAATTTCTGCTCTATCAAGAATAATAGATCCCATGCCGATTAAAGCATGTTTTCGAATAATCGCACTGTGTAGTATAACCTGGTGCCCAACGGTTACTTCATCTTCAATAATCAAAGGATTATTTGGACTTTGATGAAGAACAGAGTTATCTTGTATATTAACACTGTGACCAATAATAGTAGGTGCAACATCACCTCGAATTACCGTGTTAAACCAAATACTAGATAGTTCACCGATGGTTACATCGCCTGTAATTGTTACATAGTCAGCAATATATGCAGATTCAGCGATTTTTGGGCATTTGTCCTTATACGGGTAGACAGGCATTTAATTCCCTCCATAATGAAAAAGTATGTATAAGGTTAGTGTACCAAAAAAGCGAGAAAGGATGAACATATATGTGGAAATGGAAAGCTAGTCAGCCCAAAGGAGTTGTTGTCATTGTTCATGGGGCGGCTGAGCATCACGGACGATATAAATGGCTTATTGAGATGTGGCGCTCTAGCGGGTATCATGTCATTATGGGTGATTTACCTGGCCAAGGCTTATCAAGACGTTCAAAACGAGGTCACATTGATTCGTTTGATGAATACATTTTAGAGGTGTCTAATTGGGTTAAGGAAGCTACTTCGTTTAACTTGCCTATATTTCTAATTGGTCATAGCATGGGTGGTCTCATAAGTATACGTTATTTACAGGAGCGGAAAAATAGTATAGATATAGCGGGTGTTATTTTATCGAGTCCTTGTCTAGGTTTAGTGCAATACCCTCCTACTTGGCTTGAAATAGTTGCAAAAGGATTAAATATCGTTGAGCCTGATTTTCTTATCGATTCCCATTTAACCATTGACTTGGCAACACGAAATCAAGAGGTAAAAGAATTAGATGTAAATGATACATTATACGTAACGAAAATGTCTGTTCGATGGTATGAGGAGCTTCGTCAAGCTATAAAGCAAGCTTTTTCAAAAGGTCTAGAGGTTGAACATATTCCCATTATGCTTATGCAAGGGGGAGACGATAAAATTGTCGATAAAGAAGCTTGTAAAAAATGGATTAATCAGCTTAATGTAATGGAAAAGACTTACAAGGAATGGCCTCAGCTATATCATGAAATTTTTAACGAGCCAGAGAGAGAGGCTGTTTTTCAGTACGCCTATTCATTCTTTGAATTGATTGTTAAGTCACGTCATGTTGTAAAGGAGGACTAATATGAAAAAGATACCTACTAATCCAATAACATTAATGCCTATTGTATATAAAAAGGTTTTTCCTATCGTTCACAAGGAACTGATGTTTTGGAAAGAAAAAGCAGAACTTATTCCTAATGCAGAGCTAAGACAACAAGCTTTAGCTAGCATTGGATCAAAGACATTTCATTGTGAAGGGGGAGCTATTCTTTCCTTATTAGCGGGTCCCAATTTAGAGGCATGTATTCGGTTTATTGTTGCTTATCAAACTATAAGCGATTATCTAGATAATTTATGTGATCGAAGCACATCACAAGACCCTGAAGATTTCTCCGCTCTTCATCAGTCCATGCTTGAAGTGGTCACTCTAAAACAGCCATCACAACAATATTATTTATATCGTGAGGACAAGGATGATGGTGGTTACTTACTAGCATTAGTAGAAACATGTCAAACAGTATTAAAATCAATTAGTAATTTTGAAACTATTGCACCGTATTTGCAGGAGTTAGCTACATATTATTGTGATTTACAAATCCATAAACACGTTATAGTTGATGAAAGAGAACACCGGTTACAGGAATGGTTTGATACATATAAAGAGAACCTTCCTCCTATGTCGTGGTATGAATTCTCTGCGTGTTCAGGTTCTACGCTAGGTATATTTTGCTTAGTGGCATATGCGTTAGAAGGGTCGATTGATGAAGGGATATCTCAATCTATTCGAGATGGGTAGTTTCCCTATATACAGGGTCTTCATATTTTATTGGATTATTTTATTGACCAACAAGAGGACAAGCAAGGAGGCGATTTGAATTTTTGCTTTTATTATGAAGATGAGGAAGCCATGTTTAGTAGGTTGCTTCATTTCATGCAATCAGCTGAACATAAAGCAACGCAATTGCCTAACGCGTCATTTCATCGGCTTATTGTATTAGGACTTATAGGTCTCTATCTATCAGATGAAAAAATATCAAAGCAAATAGAAATACATAGCATTGCGGTAAGATTAATGAAAGCGGGGGGGCTTTCTTCAAAGTTCTTTTATTGGAATGGAAAAGTGTACAGAACTCTTCAAAGACGAAAGGAGCCTCTTGAAAATAAAGTGAAAAACCAGCTTGCCCAATAAGGCAAACTGGTTTATTTTTTTTCGATAGCAATAATGAAGGGAGCGTTGTTTTTTTGATTTAAAAACTGATAACATAACACGCTCGCCTTTTGTTGATCTATGTCTTTTACAAAATCCAGTAGTGCATCACGTTCTTTTGCACCTTCTTCATGCCCGTGATATACAACAAGAACAATGATACCTTCAGGTACCAAAAATGCTAAAAGTTGTTCTATTGCGTTAATGGTAGAGTTTGGTTTCGTGACAATGGACTTGTCTCCACCTGGTAAATATCCTAAATTAAATATGGCTGCCGTTACTTGTTTTGTATTAGGCATGTGCGTAGCTAAATCACCATGACTTGCTTCAATCAATGTAACACGATTCAGTAAGTTTGCTTGCTTTAATTTCTCAGTTGTATTGACAATGGCTTGCTCCTGGATATCAAAGCCGAATACATGCCCTCTATCGCCAACTAATTCCGCAAGGACAACTGTATCATGTCCATTACCGACTGTGGCGTCAATAACGGTGTCTCCTTCAGCAACTGCTTCTCGAAGAAGGGAATGTGCAAAAGGGAGTATCTTTTTAAGCTTCATGTACAGTCACACCTTTGTTACTATATCTTTGCCCTTGATGGCTATCACGTCGTTTCAGTTCATGGTCAATGGAGTTTAAAACCTCCCACTTGTTTACGCTCCACATCGGTCCTACCATTAAATCAATAGGCCCATCACCCATCACGCGGTGTACAATCATTTCTGGAGGCATGATTTCTAATTGATCGCACGTTAAATTAACATATTCCTCCATAGACATAAACTCAACAAGCCCTTTTTCATATTGCTTGACCATAGGTGTCCCTTTAAGAAGGTGTAGTGAATGAATTTTGATACCTTGGACATCGAGCTTTGAAACGAATTCAGCGGTTTCCATCATCATATCGCGTGTTTCATTTGGTAAACCATTAATAATATGAGAACAAATACGAATGTTATGCTTACGAAGCTTTTCAACGCCTTCAACATATGTTTGTAAATCATGAGCGCGGTTTACAAGGTCGGCCGTTTGCTGGTGAATTGTTTGTAAGCCTAGTTCAACCCAAAGATACGTGCGTTTATTTAGGTCTGCTAAATACTCAACAACATCATCAGGAAGGCAATCAGGTCTTGTTGCGATAGATAAACCTATAACACCATCAAAGCCTAGAGCTGTTTCAAATTTTTCTTTTAAAACTTCAACAGGTGCGTGCGTGTTGGTGTACGCTTGAAAGTATGCAATATACTTTCCATCCTTCCATTTATGATGCATTTTCTCTTTTATTTCATTGAATTGTGTGTGTAAGTCATCAGCACGGTTGCCTGCAAAATCTCCAGATCCAGCGGCACTACAAAATGTACAGCCACCATGGGCCACTGTACCATCTCTGTTTGGGCAATCAAACCCACCATCTAAAGCGACCTTAAATATTTTTTCTCCGAATGTTTGTCTTAAATGATAATTCCATGTATGATATCGCTTTTGATCAAAAGCATATTTAAATGTAGTCATTTTTTCTTCCTCCTTTTTTTAGAGGTTGCCATTACAGCATTGTATCATCATGCTCGATTTTGAACAAATCTATTTTTTTCCGTGTTAACTGTTGTTAAAAAAGATTTGGTAACATCTTTGATGAAAAAAAGTTAATGTCTTCGCAAACACTATTATTGAAGCTAAGCTTCAAAAGGAGGGTAAAACGATGACAACACGTGATGCAATGGAAGGATTCCTCCAGCAATCAGAAGATACCATTCGTTTTGCAAAAAAGCAGCTACAAGGTGTACAAAAACAAGGGCATGGAAATGACCAAGAATTCCATTCAGCAGTAGAGCAGGTGGAACAGCAAGTTCAGCAGTTAAATGCACTAGCTCTTAGTAGCAATTCAGATCAACGTCAAACATTAGACCGCATGCGTTTACAGCTGCAACAGTTGCAAAACGATATGATTTTAGAAAAGCACTAGGAGGAATAATATATGGTAAGAGTACGCTCTAAACAAAACAATCCTGAACAAAAAACAAAAAATGGTGTAAATAGCAACGATATTGAATTTGCCAGTGAGTTTGATCCTGTAAAACAAGCTAAAAAGCAGTATTTAGAACAAAAAGGCTCTCAGCCTGTGAAGTCTAAGCAACATCAAGATTAGTTAATGAAAAAAGACATCCCAGCATTGTTAACTGGGATGTCTTTTGTAAGTTAATGCTTATTAATTTCTGCCATTCTTTGATGACCATCGTGAGATTTTATTGAATTCGTTGTAAACCCCGTTCAAAAGTAGCAAGATGTATTTTTGATGCGTTACTTACATTTGTCATAACTTGTTTAGCGTTGCTTGGTAAGCCATCTATTTCAGATAGCTTTTTATACATAGCTATGTTATCTTTCTCAGCTTGAATACTCATCTCATAGGCTTCTTTAAGTGTTTCAGGAGCTTGTACAAATTTTGAAGCATTGTTCTCAGGTATTGATAGGTCATTTATTTTAAATAACCGTTCTAAAGCAGCGATGTGCTTAGCTTCGGCCGTTTTTATTCTTGAAAATGGTTGTTGAACACGAAATTTCCCCATGATAACGTCATAACGTGCTTGAGCTAAATACTCATCTTGAATGGCATACGTTAATGCCTCTTCTAGTGTAATACTATCGTCTGCAAGCGCAGCTTTTGCTCCGTAGTTTACTGCAAAAGCAGTATGTAGTGGAAGTAGGAAACATATTATCACACAGGTGACTACTAAAATGTTCTTTTTCACAGCTAGTCTCCTCACTCTATTTCTCAGTTAGATTACGTACTGGAACATCTTGTTCGTTGTCTTTGTTTTGCAAAGGGAAGATTCTTGCCATTTCATTTTGTTCATCAATATGTTGGATGTAGACCTCTTCGTCATTATAATATACGTTAGCCATTTCCCCGGCTTCCACGATTTGCTTTGCTCTTTGCATTTCCATATGTATCCCTCCTCTGATAAATTTCTCACTCTTTTAATATGACAAAGTGTACATGAATTTATACAAAAATATGGCAATGATTGTCGACACATATTTTTTTGTTGCGAATTATAAAAAATTGGCTTACAATCAGTGAGGTTTGTTGTTTAAGAGTAGGAGGATGTATATGCCACGTGCTTTGTGGTTACTTATTATTGGAATGGTTATTAATGTTACAGCGGCCTCATTTCTTTGGCCACTTAACACCATTTATATACATGACCATTTAGGGAAGTCGCTGACTGTAGCCGGGTTTGTGTTGATGCTTAACTCAGCAGCAGGTATTATTGGAAACTTAGTTGGCGGCCATCTATTTGACAAAATCGGCGGATATAAATCGATACTTATCGGTATATCCATTACGTTATCTGCATTACTTACACTTGTTTTTTTTCACGAGTGGCCAGCCTATGTCGCGTTGTTAGCAATTATTGGACTTGGGGGCGGTATTGTTTTTCCGAGTATGTACGCTTTTGCAGGGTCTGTTTGGCCTGAAGGTGGAAGAAAGGCATTTAACGCAATATATGTTGCTCAAAACCTTGGTGTTGCAATAGGATCAGCTCTTGGTGGAGTAGTGGCATCGGTGTCGTTTACGTACATTTTCGTTGCGAATGCAACTGTATATATATTCTTTTTAGCTGTGGCCGTCTTTGGGTATAAAAAAATATCTGCAAAAGCAGACAGTCGAAGTATTACAATTCCAGATAATCAACATGTGAAAAGCTCTTCCAAACGAATGGCTTTATATATTTTAGCGATAGGGTACATTTTATGCTGGGTGGCGTATGTTCAATGGCAATCTACCATTGCTACACATACACAAAGCCTTGGGATACCACTAGAACAATACAGTCTCCTTTGGACAGTGAATGGTGCTCTAATTGTTTTAGGTCAGCCATTGATTGCATATGTAGCTAAACGAATACCTTCACTAAAAATGCAAATCATTGTAGGTACAATTATTTTTATGAGTGCCTTTGTACTAGCAGGGAATACATCGGTGTTTTATGGGTTTTTAGCAGCTATGGTAATTTTAACAATAGGTGAAATGCTCGTTTGGCCAGCTGTTCCAACTATAGCTAATGATCTTGCGCCAGAAGGTCGAGAGGGGTTTTACCAAGGAGTTGTAAACAGCGCAGCAACAGGTGGTCGTATGGTAGGACCACTATTAGGTGGTATTATTGTTGATTTATTCGGTATGGCTGCTTTATTCTACGTTCTAGTCGGCTTGTTAATTATATCGATTATAACCACAACATTATATAATAGAGGATTAAAACGAGAGAGTTTAGCATCAAATCAACAGCATCAATTCAATTAGCCGAGTACCTAATAAGGTGCTCGTTTTTTTTATGTATATGTTAAAGTTTAAAAAAACATATTGTAATATGCTGTAATAAGTCTGTTGTTATATAGACGGTCATAATACAATGCTAGAGCATAAAAGATAACTAAACCTGGACTAGAAAAAGTCTAGGTTTTTTTGCGTAGTTTTTTAACCTAGAATACTGTCTAGCTCCAGCGCCTAGCCCGTCGAGGTCTCAAGCCGTCTCCCTCCGGAGGAAAGACCCTTCCTGCGCGATACGTCTTAAACTGGTCAGGTCTGAACAAGGCACTTGCACTATACTTACATATTTTAGAAATTAAGAAAATCTTAAGAATTTTCCTTAGTTTATCTTTAGCTTTCCCCTTCATAATATGTCTGTACAGAGATTAATATCCAACATTTACTATACGCCTTAAGTCTTACATAAAAATATAACCTCCGGTACATTAAAGGATATTCCAGTAAGTGGTAAGATTTTAATCAAGAGGTAACGAAAGTTAAGGAGGCCATTATTATGGTTAAAATTTTATTTTTGCCCCTACTACAAATGCCATCAGGTCATCATCAAGTAGCGGAAGCTCTTATAGATTCATTAAATGAGTTGAAAGACGAAGAGATTGTATGTGAAAAAGTAGATTTACTTCAATATACAAACCCTGTTTTGGAAAATGTTATAACAACAACATATCTGAAATGCTTACACTATGCTCCTACCGCATATAAGTGGTTATATGAAAATTTTGGTCATACTGGGGCTAGTGACGGGGAATCTCTTAAATTTTTACAAAAAGTGTTTGAAAAGAAGATGCTTGAGTTAATAGAAGCTCGAAAGCCTGATTTAATAATTTGTTCACATGGCTTTCCATCAAGTATTTTGAATCGACTAAAAGGAAAAGGCCAAATCTCAGTCCCGGTTGTGAATGTGTATACAGACTTTTTTATAAATGATGTATGGGGAAAACAAAATATTGAATATCACTTTGTTGCTAGTAAAGCTATGAAGCAATATTTAGTAGAGACTCATCATGTGCCAGAGCATGCCATTTATTACACAGGAATTCCTATTCATAGTGCTTTTTCAAAAAATAACTCTCAAGTATCAAGTCGGTATAATTCAGTACTAATTGCTGGTGGAAGTAATGGGCTTGGAAATATAGGGGATTTTCTACTGAAAAATGCGGATGCGTATGTTCACTTTTATGTGTTATGCGGTACTAATAGAAAGCTACTCAAAGACCTTCAGGCTCTTCAGCTCTCTAATGTAACTCCTCTTTCATATATTACATCTAGAGAAGAAATGAATGAAATATATGAAAAGGTTGGAGCAATCATTACAAAGCCAGGAGGCGTTACAGTTAGTGAATGCTTAGCAAAGCACGTGCAAATTTTGATTCATTCTTATTTACCAGGTCAGGAAAAGGTTAATTTAGATATTTTAGCTAATCAAGGTCTTGTAAGGAAAATTGACGTGGATAAACCGTTAAGTTCTGTATTAAAAGATGTATATTCGTATAAAAGTAGATATCGCTTTGAGCGTCATCGAGATGAATTTTTGCAGGATAAATTAGATGCTGCAATGTTACTCAAAAAAATTATTAATCAAATTTCTAATAAAAATAGTGTTAGTTCATTTTAATGAAGGTAGGTGTGTCGGGTAATGGATTGGGTTGAAAGTGTAAAACAATTAGAAGAATATGGTCTATGGATTTCAATGTTTTTAGAAGGATCCTCTCTTCCGTTTCCTGGCATTGCGGTTGTAGTCTCATATGGTTATTTTTTAAATCCAAGCTGGTTCAAGCTTATTGTTCTTGCTGTCACGATGAGTGTTATATACAGCATTGCGAGTATTATTCCTTACTATTTGGGAGCTAGGATGGAAGGTGTTATCACTAGACGATTTCCTAAACAAATGAAGAAAGCCGCCGCATTCTTTCAAAAATACGGTTTATGGAGCGTCGCATTATCGCGTCCTTTTGGGGTAGGAAACTATATTTCGTATGTAGCTGGTATGAGTAAAGTTCGGCTTGGTCCTTATTTCATGCTAACTTTTCTTGGTATTTTGCCATGGTCGGCTACTATCCTGTGGATAGGTCGGACTTTTCACGGGAATTTAGGAGAAGCGAAAGTCTTTTTTATGTCAAATACAGATGTAGCTTATTATGCATTAGGCATGAGTATTGCTTTAGGGCTACTATTAGTTATATATAAGCAAACAACTAAACAACAAATGAGTAGGTGAACAAAATGCGTACTGGATTGTCATTGAGTGGGGGCTCTCTTCGTGGGGCAGCTCATATTGGAGTACTAAAAGAAATGCAACGACAACAAATTGAGATTACTCATATAGCGGGTACAAGTGCTGGAGCCATCGTGGCAGGACTATATGCATGTGAAGTGCCCTTTGAAGAGATGGAGCAGAAAATTAGTAAGCTGTCTTTACGAAAGCTAATGGATCTTCAGTTTGGTTTTCGTGAGCTTATAAAAGGAAACCGAATTTATGATATGTTACTAGATATTACAGAGGGCCGTCATTTCGAGGATGTGAAAACACCACTTGCAATTGTGGCATTAGATTTGTTATCAGGGAAGCTTGTTGTAATGAGGTCAGGAGAAATTGCAAAGGCTATTCGCGCTAGTATAGCACTTCCGGGTATTCTAGCTCCAGTTGAATGGGATGATATGTTACTAGTTGACGGCTATATTCTCAATAACAATCCTGCTGATATTGTGAAAGCTATGGGAGCACATCATGTAACGGCTGTTCAAGTAACTGGTTCACAGGATAAATGCTCTGATCATTTATTGAGTCATATAAGTCGTTATATAGGGATTGCTAGTCAATATCATACTGAGCAAACAGTTAATAAATATGCAGATTTACTCATTAAAGTAGATTTAGAGGATATGAGTCGCTTTGCTTTTAAGGAATCAGAGAGAGCGGTAAAGTTAGGGCAGTTACAGGCACAGCAATCTTTGTTACAATATGCGAATCATTCGTTATCAAAAGTATACTCCATCAGTTCCTAAGGACCGGCACGACATTGTGTGTCAGGTCTTTTTGTGTGAAAATAAAAAGTTAATCTTATTATTAATTTTAAGAGTTATTCATTATTCATTGAGCTACCCTTATGCTCTATCTGAAGAAAAGAATACGTTGAATAAAGGTTTAGACATGATTAGAAGTTAAAAAAACAAATTATGGACTAAAATACCATGTTTGGAAAACATATTTTAACAGCGCTTTCAAATCATTCTAATAAGTTTTTACGGCTTTTATATTATCTTTGTATTCCGGAGTAAGATATGTCTTCGGGATTAAGGGGCTACTATATTAAAGTTCGCTATATATGATTATGAGGACTTCATAAAATGGACGCTCTCTGTAAGAGGTATACTCATGAAGCAGCTTGAGGGTTTAAAAAGGGTGTTGAATGCTAAATCTTTTATGTTTCAAGGGATTCATTAAAGTAGATGACCTTACATGAACCTTCGTTTAAACCCAATGTGGTATATGTCAGTAGGTTCAACAATGGAGCATGTTTTGACTGCGTACGGAAAAAAGTTCTAAGTTGGTGAAGGGAATACAATAAGGTATGGAGAAATAACAGAAATGTTATTTACCACTTAAAACTAAATGTGGCATATGAGACAAGCATATGGTTCATGCATGAATAATGTAAGATAGTCAAGGAGGCAGGATAATGATTACATATCCAACACTAGTAAAACCAGCCACGATTGGGGTGACAGCTTCTTCATCGGGTGTCCCTACTGAATTACATGACATACTTAAGCTTGCATGTCATCGAATGAACGAAAAAGGATTTAAAACCGTTTGTGGCGAAACCGTTTGGACACAACATAAGGCGAAATCCGCTTCCGCTCTCGTTCGTGCTGACGAATTTAACACAATGATGAAAGACGACAACATACATATGATAGTGCCCCCCTTGGGTGGCGAATTGTTACTTGAGATGATAGAGTATGTTGACTTTGAAAACATCCGCGAAAAGTGGGTGCTCGGGTATTCGGATGTAAGTGTTTTGCTATTAGCGATTACGTTAAAAACTGGAATGGCGACTGCTCATGGTCCAAATTTAATGGAGTTACGAGGCGAATTTGAAGATGATACGACAAGGAATTGGCAATCTGTACTAGCAACAAAACGCGGCGAAACCGTTACGCAATATGCTTCTGAAAAATATCAAGCGAAATGGCAACACCACGATTCTTCATCTTGTGTATTTCATTTAACAGAGCCAACGCATTGGCGAACAGTTTGTAGTAACAATTTTCATAAAATACAAGGGCGATTGCTAGGTGGCTGTATTGACATTATTCGCCATTTAATTGGAACACCATATGGAGATATGAAAAATTTTCAACAACAATTCATTAAAGGTGATAAAGTTATTTGGTACTTAGAAAACTGTGAACTGCGTACAACAGACTTACGAGTATCGTTAGTACAAATGACGTTGGCAGGGTGGTTTGACCAATGCGCAGGGATAATGTTTGGTCGAAGCTATGCGAATACAGCTGTTGAACAGTATACAGTGGAAGATGTGTATGAAGAATTAGCAAATGAACTGCAAATCCCTATTTTTTATGATCTTGACTTTGGTCATGTTCCGCCACAAATGACGCTCATTAATGGTGCGTTTGCAGAGGTAGAGGTGCAAGGTGGAAAAGGAAGCATAGTGCAACGATTTGTTTAGGAACAGTGTGTGATCTCATAGTCCAACCAAAGCGTGTAATCACTCATTAGTATTTTTTGCGATAACTTTGCATTACACGGTGAATACTTTGTTTATCTACAATCAGGTCAGGCTACTCATATTTCATTTTTCGAATAAACATATAGAGATAATTTGAACGTTTCATATGTTCTTATAATATAATAACTCATGTATGAGACCGAATTAATCCGACAATACTTGCAAGACAAGGAAAAATTTTTTACAATACATCTATGAGTTAAAAAAGAATGAACAAATACGATGATAAGGAATAGTAGTGAAGATATTCTGTTTAAGAGAACTGACGGGTGGTGCAAGTCAGGACAGAAGCTTTATGAACTCGCCTTTGAGTAGCAGTTATGAAAGGGAAGTAGTAGCTGTCGCATAGTCCACGTTACGGATGTAAAGTGAGCATTGTCTTTGACGACTTTGCTAATTAGGGTGGTACCACGGGTGTTATATCCTCTCGTCCCTTTGGGATGAGGGGATTTTTGCGTTTCCGTAAAAAATTTATACAATAGGATTAGCTATTTAGTTAAGGAGGACAACGGGCAATGAGCTTTAACCACATGGATATTGAGAAAAAGTGGCAAACGTATTGGGAACAAAATAAAACATTCCGTACAAAAGAGGAAAAAGGAAGAGAGAAATTTTATGCTCTTGATATGTTCCCGTATCCGTCTGGTGC
Source organism: Bacillus sp. HMF5848 (assembly GCF_003944835.1). Classification (GTDB taxonomy): domain Bacteria; phylum Bacillota; class Bacilli; order Bacillales; family HMF5848; genus HMF5848. The sequence continues at coordinate 3,298,912 of NZ_RWIV01000001.1, read as the reverse complement.
AGGATTACATGTAGGGCACCCAGAAGGCTATACGGCTACAGATATTTTATCCCGTATGAAGCGTATGCAAGGATTAAATGTATTACATCCAATGGGGTGGGATGCGTTTGGTTTACCAGCAGAGCAGTATGCGTTAGACACAGGAAATGACCCAGCGGAATTTACGGAGCAAAACATCAACAATTTCCGCCGTCAAATTAAGGCGTTAGGATTTTCATACGATTGGGACCGTGAAATTAACACAACTGATCCTGAGTACTACAAGTGGACGCAGTGGATTTTCTTAAAGCTATACGAAAAAGGTTTAGCGTATGTAGATGAGGTTGCTGTTAACTGGTGTCCAGCTCTAGGAACAGTTTTAGCAAATGAAGAAGTTATTGACGGGAAAAGTGAACGTGGAGGGCATCCTGTAGAGCGACGACCTATGAGACAATGGATGTTAAAAATCACTGCATATGCTGATCGTCTACTTGAGGATCTGGAAGAATTAGATTGGCCTGAAAGTATTAAGGATATGCAGCGCAATTGGATTGGACGTTCAGAAGGTGCCGAAGTGACGTTTACTATTGACGGTACAAAGAATGAGTTTACAGTCTTTACAACAAGACCAGATACATTGTTTGGAGCTACTTATGCTGTTTTAGCACCAGAACATCCTCTTGTAGAAAAAATAACAACGGCGGATGAAAAACAAGCTGTCGAAGCATATATTGAAAAGATGAAAACGAAAAGTGATTTAGAGAGAACAGATCTTGCAAAAGATAAAACAGGTGTATTTACAGGAGCGTACGCTGTAAATCCTGTAAATGGCGAAAAAATGCCAATTTGGATTGCGGATTATGTACTAATGTCATATGGAACAGGAGCTATTATGGCGGTTCCAGGTCATGATGAGCGTGATTGGGAATTCGCGAAAAAATTCGACTTGCCAATAGTAGAAGTGGTTGCTGGCGGAAACATTGATGAAGCAGCATACACAGGCGACGGCGAGCATGTAAACAGCGGATTCTTAAATGGTTTAGATAAAGAAGAAGCCATTAGTAATATGATTGAATGGCTTGTCCAACAAGGGAAGGGACAAAAGAAAATAACGTACCGTCTTCGTGATTGGCTATTTAGTCGTCAGCGCTATTGGGGTGAGCCAATTCCAATCATTCATTGGGAGGATGGCACAATGGAGGCAGTGCCTGAAGATCAACTTCCACTTATGCTGCCAAAAACAACTGAAATTAAGCCATCAGGTACAGGTGAATCGCCACTTGCTAATATTGATGGATGGGTCAATGTGGTAGATGAAAAAACAGGTCGTAAAGGTCGCCGCGAAACAAACACAATGCCACAGTGGGCAGGTAGCTGCTGGTATTACTTACGATATATTGATCCGACAAATAGCAATAAGCTAGCAGACGATGATAAGTTAAAAGAATGGTTACCGGTCGATATTTATATTGGTGGTGCTGAGCATGCTGTACTCCACTTATTATATGCTCGCTTCTGGCACAAATTCTTATATGACATCGGTGTAGTGCCAACGAAGGAACCGTTCCAAAAGCTATATAACCAAGGAATGATTCTTGGTGAAAATAACGAAAAGATGAGTAAATCAAAAGGCAATGTTGTAAATCCAGATGATATCGTAGAAAGTCATGGTGCTGATACGCTTCGTTTATATGAAATGTTTATGGGGCCGCTTGATGCATCAATTGCTTGGTCAACAAACGGATTAGATGGATCACGCCGTTTCTTAGATCGTATTTGGCGTTTGTTAATTGACGATAATGGAAGCTTAACTTCGAAAATTACTGAAAATGATGACAGTGGTACGTTAGAGCGCGTGTATCATCAAACAGTGAAAAAAGTAACAGAGGATTTTGAAGGACTGCGTTTTAACACAGCAATTTCTCAAATGATGGTGTTTATCAATGATGCTTATAAAGCTGAAACCTTACCGAAGTCATACATTGAGGGGATTGTAAAGCTGTTAGCGCCAATTTGTCCTCATATCGCTGAGGAGCTTTGGAGTAAACTTGGACACGAGGATGGCATTGCATATGAAGCATGGCCAGCATACGATGAAGCGAAGCTTGTAGAAAATGAAATTGAAATCGTTGTTCAAGTTAATGGAAAAGTGAAAGCGAAGCTACAGGTGCCTGCTGAAGCATCGAGAGAACAACTTGAAGAAATTGCAATGGCTGACCTTAAAGTTAAAGAACAAATTGAAGGGAAAACTGTTCGTAAAGTCATTGCAGTACCAGGAAAGCTTGTAAATATCGTAGCGAATTAAATTTTTGTACTTCGCCGATAAGAAAGGTAAAATAAGAATACCTAAAAAAAGCGAGGGTTTGATGAAAAATGAAAGAAATTACAACAGAAGAGCTTCAGAAAAAACTAGAAGCAGGAGAAAAGCTTGCGCTAATTGACGTAAGAGAGCATGATGAAGTGGCACAAGGCATGATTCCAACAGCTAATCATATTCCAATGGGTGAGATTCCGTATAAACTAGATGAATTAGACAAAGATACAGAATACATTTTTGTTTGTCGTTCAGGAAATCGTAGCGGTAACGTATGTTATTTCCTTGAAGATCGAGGTTATAAAGTTACTAACATGGTTGGTGGTATGCTTGATTGGCGAGGCCGAACGGTCTGATTAAAAGCATGAAGAGCTTAGATCTGAAGTGATCTAAGCTCTTTTTCTTTCACGAATGCGTGATGGTATGCGTGCGTTTTTCCGGTTTATGCGTATGTTCCAGCCGTTTATGCGTAAATTTTTATTGTTTATGCGTATGTTCCAGCGGTTTATGCGTAAACTTTTATTGTTTATGCGTATGTTCCAGCGGTTTATGCGTAAACTTTTATTGTTTATGCGTATGTTCCAGCCGTTTATGCGTAAACTTTTATTGTTTATGCGTATGTTCCAGCCGTTTATGCGTAAATTTTTATTGTTTATGCGTAAATTCTAGCTGTTTATGCGTAAAACCCAGTTAGTTATGCGTAATTCCAAATATTTCAAAGTACTCAAAAGTTCAATGTTTATACATGTACAGGTTCCTTCTGTTTTTCCTTAGTTGAGTTTAATTTTTCAATTGCGTCTCTTGCTATCCAAACACCACATGCACTTGCTTGAGCGAGCCCTCTTGTGATTCCTGCTCCATCTCCACCAACATATAAACCGCTTATTTCTGTCTCGAATTTATCGTTAAGCTGAGGACGAGCTGAGTAGAATTTCGCCTCTACACCATAAAACAGTGTGTGTTCTGATGCAAGTCCAGGTGTGACTTTATCTAATGCTTCTGTCATCTCGATTAAGCTTTTTAAAGTGTTATAAGGCAGAACAAGGCCAAGGTCACCAGGAACCGCTTCTTTTAAAGTAGGCTCTAAAAATCCCTCTTTAATTCTTTTCTCTGTTGAACGTCGGCCCTTTAAAATATCACCATACTTTTGTACAATGATGCCACCGTTAGACAAGGCGTTAGCTAATTTTGAAATTTCATGAGCGTATTCGTTCGGCTTATCAAACGGATCAGAAAATTTATGAGAAACAAGCAAAGCAAAGTTCGTATTTTTGCTACCGAGCTTTGGGTCTTTGTAGGCGTGTCCATTCGCAAGCATAATGCCTGAATGATTCTCTACGACAACATGTCCTGAAGGATTGCTACAGAAAGTTCGGACTTGTGTACCAACGGATGTATTATAAATAAATTTACCTTCATATAAATTCTCATTTATTTCTTCCATAACAATATCAGAAGTTTCTACACGCACCCCAATATCAACTTGATTGTTAATCATCTTGATGCGACGTTTTTTCAATAAGTTCGTCAGCCAATGAGACCCATCTCGTCCAGGAGCAATGACAATTTTAGAGGCTGAAATAGTTTCACCGTTTTTTAAAGTGAGGCCCGTGATTGTATGTTTTCCGTCGTGCTTTTCAGTAAGGATATCAGCAACCTCTGTTTTAAATTGCATTTCAATTCTTTCACGTAAGTATTCGAAAATATCTTGTAATATTTGCAGATTTTGTTCCGTACCTAAGTGGCGAACTTGGGCTCGTAATAGCTTAAGTCCTGCAGCATATCCTTTTTTTTCAATTTCACGTACCTTGTCTGTCAAAGGATCGGTAATGGACTGAGTTGCGCCGTGCTCTAGATTAATAGAATCTACGTAGCTAATTAAATCCATTACTGTTGATTCAGATAGATAGTCTGTCATCCATCCACCGAATTCACTTGTTATATTAAACTTCCCATCAGAATAAGCACCAGCGCCGCCAAATCCATTTGTAATTGAACAAGCAGGTAGGCATCCGGCATATTCCTTTCTCCCCGCTGCTGGTGGACACTTTTCAATTTTTTTTTGTAAAATGGGACAATTTCTTTTATATATATCGTGCCCTTTATCTATTAGTAAAACAGAAGCATTAGGCATTTTTCTTGTAAATTCATAGCATGTAAAAATTCCCGCTGGTCCAGCACCAACTACAACTACATCATAGATTTTTGTCATTGTTATTCCCCCGGTATCAGAATTCCTTTAACCAAAAGCTACTATATCAGAGGATAAGGGGTGAAGTCAATGTTAATCACGAACATTAAAAAAAATATAAAATAAAATGTTCGTATTTGTTCAGTGTGGTAATTTTTTACTTTATTTTGTATTATTATATGTGAAAGTATGAGCATATGGAGATGATACTAATGACAGTGGAACGAATTAAGCTAGAAAAGGAAAAAGAAACGCTTTTAATCACGTTTTACAGTAAAGTATTAGAAACACAAAAAAAGAATCCTATATTAGTTGATGAGGAAGCGGTTAAACTGATGCAACGAATTGAATATGATTATTCGTTGCTGAAAGTACCGAAAAAAACACAAATTACTGTTTGTATTCGTGCAAAACTAATGGATGATTATGTATCAGAGTTTTTATTAAAACATCCGCAAGGAACGGTTATTAATATGGGCTGTGGACTAGATACCCGTTTTTTTAGAGTCGATAATGGTGCAGTGAAATGGTTTGATCTAGATTTTCCAGAAGTAATGGAGTTAAAGTCAAAGTTTTTCCCTGAAACAGATCGATATCGACATATTTCTTCATCAGTAACAGACTGGACTTGGCTAGAGCAAATTCAAATAGAGGGAAAGGTTATGGTAGTTGCTGAAGGTCTTCTCATGTATGTACAAGAAAATGAGGTTAAGATTTTGTTCGAAAAATTGCAGCATAAGCTTCCGGGAAGTCAGTTTGTGTTTGATGTCTTTAGTAGCATGACTGTTAACAAGATTAATAGACACCCTTCTATAAAGAAGACGGGAGCAAATCTATATTGGGGAATAGATGATGCAAAAGAAATTGAACGATGGGGAGATAACTTCGCGTTTATAGAGGAGCGCTATTTTGCTGAGTCAAAGGATGTTAGTAAACTATCATTTGGGTATAGAATGGGCTTCAAAGTAGCTGGACTGTTTCCGGTTGCGAATAAAGCTCATAGAATTGTGCTGTATCAGCTATGAAAATGCTGAGCATTTATCCGTTTGAAGACGATAAGAGCTCGGGATGTTGTTTTTCGAATAGGGACATTATTTAAAGGACAGTCTAGTTAAAAGCTTTTTGTGCTGTCCCTACTAATAATATTTTCTTGTATACTTGCTGCTTGAGTGAACGTAGCCCCATATCAAGTGTACGAAGGCTGATTCGAGAAACAAAGATGTTCAGACTACAATCTTACGTTGATTTACACGTTTAGTCCTTTCACAAAAAACGAAAAAAGCAGGAATCTTCAGCCTGCTTTTTTTTGAATTTTATTTGTCAATACTTCCTGCATTTATCCCCGCAAGGCGTCCAGTAATTAAAGCTGAAGTTATGTTATAGCCTCCTGTATATCCATGAACATCTAGTATTTCTCCACAAAAAAACAACCCATTCATTAGTTTTGATCCCATTGTTTTTGGGTCAATTTCTTTTACGGAGATTCCGCCACCCGTCACAAATGCTTTTTCGATTGACAATGTACCAGAAACAGTTAAGCGAAAGTCTTTACATAGGTTAGCAAACTGGCGTACCATTTCGTGAGATACATGACCAGAAGCAAGTTGAGGATCAATGTCAGCTTTTTCAAGCATAAATAACAAATAACGCTCCGGTATGATGCCTTTCCAAGCATTTTTGACAGCTTTTTTTGGTTCTTCTTTTAAAATTTTAATTAACTGTTGAAACAATAGCTCTACTGATGTATCTGGTAAGGCATCAATGCTAATGAATACGTCGTTCCCTTTTGCATTTTTTAAAGCTTTAACAACATATTGACTGCATCTTAAAGCAGCAGGACCGCTAATGCCAAAATGAGTAAACAGCATATCCATGCGATGTGTGACAGCTGTTTTTCCTTTATGATTAATGACGCTAACAGCTACATCCCTTAATGAAAGACCTTGAAGTTCTTTTTTCTTAATAAAAGGCTCATTTGATGTGATAGGCACCTCGGTAGGGAATAAATCTGTAACAGTATGGCCTGCTTTTTCAGCCCAAACATAACCATCGCCCGTGGAGCCTGTTTGCGGGACAGATTTCCCTCCTACAGCGATAACGACGGCTTTCGTCTCAATTGTCTCGCCTGTTTTTAATACGATTGCTTTTACATGACCATTTTCGTATTCAACAGTTTGCACAGGGGAGTTCACTTTAAAGGTTACGTTCAGCTTTTGACACGTATGTAACAGAGCTTTAACAACTGATTGAGCATCGTTAGTAACAGGAAACATACGCCCATGATCTTCTTCCTTCAGTTTAACTCCGAGATCCTCAAAAAAACGAATAATATCCTCGTTGTTAAATTGAGCAAATGCACTATATAAAAATCGCCCATTCCCTGGAATGTGTTTTATTATTTCTTCTACAGGTAAACGGTTTGTCACATTACAGCGTCCACCTCCGGAAATAGCAAGCTTTCGTCCTAGTTTGTCTCCTTTATCAACTAATAGAACGGAGGCTCCTTTTTCAGCAGCGCCTATAGCAGCCATTAAACCTGATGGACCGCCACCAATAACAATAACATCGAATTTCATGTATAATCCTACTCTCATTTGAATTCAATAAAATTATATCCAATATCGCATTTGGAGACAAATGTGATAAAATGGTCAAAGTACATGTGGAATGTATGCTGAAGTTTTTTGTTGTTACGCAAACTTGGTAAATGACTAAGCATTTCACTCCAGAAAATAAAAAATGCTAAACGGCTTAGTTTACCTTAATGAACCTTAAACATGTTTCTAAAAGAAAATAAATGAGGGATAGTATGTCAGATTCCAAGCTTATACGCGGTACCATGATACTGACAATGGGGGTTATGATTTCTAAAATTTTAGGACTCATCTATGTGTTCCCATTTTATGCTCTAGTTGGCCCGATTGGAGGGGCGTTATATCAATATACATATGTGCTTTATTCAATTTTTATAAGTTTATCCACTATGGGCATTCCCTTAGCTGTTTCTAAATTTATTTCAAAATATAATGCACTAGGTGAATATAAAGTAGGACGGCGTCTATTTAAGTCAGGCATGTTTGTCATGGGTACCACAGGGGTGTTAGCGTTTATAACTTTGTATATAACAGCACCATTTATTGCACCACTTGTTATTGTGGATGCAGACCAAGCGATTTCTGTAGAGCAATTAACAACTGTCGTAAGAGCAGTGAGCTTTGCCTTAATTCCGCTTCCAATTATGAGTTTAATTCGAGGCTTTTTTCAAGGGCATGAATCTATGGGACCAACTGCGGCTTCACAGGTTGTTGAACAAATTATTCGCATAGCCTTTTTACTAACAGGTACATTTATTGTTCTTCGAGTTATGAATGGAGACTTAACAACAGCTATTTCATTAGCAACCTTTGCTGCATTTGTCGGTACGCTCGGAGGCCTAGCTGTCCTGCTTGTTTATTTATATAAAAGAAAAGATTATTTAAATCAACAGCTAGAAGAGGATAAAGGGACGTATAATCCATCACTAAAACAGATTTACAAAGAACTGATATTATATGCCATACCATTTGTAGTAGTCGGTTTGTCAGGGATGTTATATCAGCTTATTGATCAACTTACGTTTAATCGTGCCATGGTAGCTATTGGCTTAGCAGAAGTAACAGATAGTTTGTTTACGATGCTGAACTTTACAAGCCAAAAGCTAGTTTTAATTCCTGTTTCCTTAGCTACAGCACTTGGACTAACGCTAATTCCTACCATCACGACGGCGTATGTAGGTGAAAATTATGTGCAATTGAAAAAATACTTACACCAAACATTTCAGATTGTATTTTTTCTAACATTTCCGGCTGCAATAGGGTTGTCTGTACTTGCAGGTCCAGCATATACGTTTTTTTATGAAAAAAGTCTACAAGGCTCGGCTATATTACAAGCATACGCCCCACTTGCTATTTTATTTGCGATGTTTTCTGTAACGTCTGCTATTATGCAAGGCATAAATCATCAACGTTTAACTATTTTAAGTATGTTAGCTGGTTTATTTGTGAAGCTTATCTTAAATTATTGGTTTATTACGATGTTTGCTGTTTATGGTGCGATAGCGGCAACGGCTCTAGGATATACTACTTCTATCGTTATCCAATTATATTTTATTAAGAAATACACAGGCTATAGTTATAGCTTTGTTGCAAGACGTATTTTGTTAATGATTATTTTTACGATAATGATGGCAATTGCTGTTAAGATATCAACGTATTTTGTGGGACTTGTTATTTCATACGAAGCAGGACGTTGGCATGCACTTATAGTAACGCTAGTTGGAGTTACTGTAGGTGGAGCACTTTATGGGTATTTGTCATATACGTCAGGTTTGCTCCAATATGTATTAGGGAACAGAATTCCTTTCTTATCTCGAAGGAAACAACAAGCAGAAGGGTAACAACAAAGTCTGGCAAAAGCCGGACTTTGTTGGTTTTTCTTAAGGTTTAGGTTATTCTCACAAGTAGAAATAGTACCTATTACCTTCAACTAATAATTATCGAAAGTATCTGCATACCCGAACTGGCGCTCAAGACGACGCAGGCGACGATTAAGGCGATTAATACGTCTTGTGTTAATTTCCACTTGACGTTCAAGCTGGTCTAAACGATCGTCATAATTAGGAAACCCTGGGCTTGGTGTTGGGAAACCTGGAATCGGGAAGTAAATAGATTGTGGTTGCTGTTGTTGTCTGTAAAACATGGCACACACTCCTCTAAATAATAGTCATAATATAACTATGTAAACCGGGCTCTTGTCGCATCATACAAAAGCCTATTTTTCAAAAAATAATATCTATAGGAAGTGTTCATTATGAGAATAGATAAATTACTGTCTAATATGGGGTACGGTAGTCGAAAGGACGTTAAAAAATTATTAAAAAGTGGGACAGTTAAGGCGAATGACGAAGTAATAAAAGATTCAAAGGAGCATGTAGATCCAGTTAATGATGTAGTTACAGTGCATGGTGAAGTTGTTGAATATAAAGAATTTATTTACTTAATGATGAACAAACCACCTGGAGTCATTTCTGCAACTGAGGATAATGTGGAAGAGACTGTTATTGACTTGCTAGAAATGGAGCATCAAATTTTTAATCCATTTCCAGTGGGGCGTCTTGATAAAGATACGGAGGGTTTGTTACTTATAACGAATGATGGCCAGCTCGCTCATCAGCTTCTTTCACCTAAGAAACATGTCTCAAAAACTTATTATGCAGTAATTGAAGGTGAAGTAACGGAAGCAGATGTAAAGGCTTTTAAGAGGGGTGTTGTATTAGATGATGGTTATGAAACAATGCCAGCGGAGTTGGAGATAATAAAATCAGGATTACGCTCTGAAATAGAAATAACTATTGTGGAAGGCAAATTTCACCAAGTTAAACGTATGTTTGAGGCAGTACAAAAACGCGTTGTTTATTTACAACGCCTCTCTATGGGACCTTTAAATCTGGATGAAACACTTGAATTAGGTGAGTATCGTGAATTGACAGACGAGGAACTAGATTTACTAAAGGGTAGGTAAGATGGAGAGCAGAAAAAAACTTCGCAGCTTTATGCGAAGTAGGATATGTAATTCTTACGACGTCATTTTGACTTTTCTTTTTGTAGTGGTCCACTTACCCTTGGCTGGACTAATAACTAGTTTGTTATATTCTAGAACATTTAAGTCTCTTTGAACCGTTCTAGGGGTGATACCGAACTCGTCAACAAGTTCCTGCGTAGTTACCGTTCCTTTTTCGTTAATAAACATATAAACGGATTTGATACGGGTTAACATACGGCTTGTTGAAGGTTTCAAAAAACCACTCCTCATCGAAAGTTTTTTGCAACTGAAGTACCCTACAAATTTATTGTACAATAAAGCTAATATAAAATTCTATAAATTGATAGAATTTTACACAATATTAACATACTTTTGTTAATAGCGTCACCTCTTTTTAGAAAGTAGTCTTTGTATGAAGCCCAAATTTACGAGGGTTGCTACCATACATATGTTAAACTATCATAATAATATGACTATTTTTATGAAAATTTAATATAATACTGCAAAATTTTCCAAGCGTTGAAAGGAGCTTACAAATGACAATCAATTGGCAAGCAGAAGTTGAGAACCGTAAACAGGACTTAATTACAAAAACACAAAAACTATTACAATTCGAAAGTATTCTTGACGAGGAGACAGCAACTGAGCAAGCCCCGTTTGGAATCGGCATACATAAGACGTTAAATTGGTTATTGGAAACCGCAGAGGCTGATGGCTTCACGGTAAAAAATGTTGACGGCTATGCAGGTCATATAGAGTTTGGAGAAGGCGAAGATATTGTTGGAGTTCTATGTCATATAGATGTTGTACCGGCTGGGGAGGGTTGGGAAACGCCACCCTTTTCTGCGGATATCAGAAATAATCGTATATATGCGCGCGGTGCCATGGACGATAAAGGACCTACTATGGCCGCTTATTTCGCACTGAAAATAGTAAAGGATTTAGCACTACCACTTAGCAAACGTATTCGGATCATTATTGGAACGGATGAAGAAAGTAATTGGCGTTGTGTAGATCATTATTTTAAAAAAGAAGAAATGCCAGCTATTGGTTTTGCTCCTGATGCTGATTTCCCGATTATTCACGCCGAAAAAGGAATTATAGACTGTGATTTTTCATTTGAGGTACAGCATTGTGAATCAGAGTCATTAGCAGTTGTTGAACATTTTTCAAGTGGTCAACGATATAATATGGTGCCTGATCTTGCAACAGTAACTATTAGCGGAAATGTTGAAAATATTGTAGGTGAGTTTGCTGCATTTTTGCAGCAATCTGGACTAATAGGCTCTTCTGAACAATCAAATGGTCATGTAACTTTAACACTAAAAGGAAAAGCTGCGCATGCCATGGAGCCGAATAATGGACTAAATGCGGGGATACAACTGGCAAGATTTATACACACATTGCAATTAGACGATCCTAGTGCTTCATTTTTTTCATTTATACATGATTATTTTGTTGATGATACGCGTGGTGAAAAATTAGCAATTGCATATGCAGACGATATATCTGGACCATTAACAGTAAATTTAGGGAAAATCTCATATTCAGAAAATGGTGGTTTATTAGGCGTGAATATTCGTTATCCTGTAACAGCGGATGGAGATTTTATTAAACATACGTTAACAAAAGCTAGTGAAAACACACCGTTTCACTTAGCTGCTTTTTCGGCTATGCCACCTCATCATGTAGAAAAGGATCATTCACTTATACAAACATTGCAGCAAGTGTATACAGAACAAACAGGGATGGCGGCTGATTTATTGGCAATCGGAGGGGGCACGTATGCGAGAGCGTTACATGCTGGAGTGGCGTTTGGCCCACTGTTCCCTGGCCGGGAAGATGTAGCTCATCAAAAGGATGAGTATTTTGAAATTGATGATTTATTAAAAGCTACATCGTTGTACGCACAAGCTTTGTTTGAACTAGCAAAATAGACAGGCAGGAGTTATTTACATGTCTTATACAAATGTTCAGCTGAAATTTAGCATGTTTTACTTTTTTGTATTTTTTGGAACAGGAGCTTTGTTCCCATTACTTTCAGTATATCTAGACGACTATATAGGGCTGACTGGTACGCAAATAGGTGTTGTTATGTCGATTACTCCTATTATATCTATTGTAGTTCAACCACTTTGGGGTATGATAGCTGATATAACAGGCAAGCCTCAAGTAATATTAGTAACAGTTATGTTAATGAGTGCGTTTATAGGATTTTTTTATGCTAACGTAACAGCCTACGGGATTATCTTTATAATGGCCGTTCTATTAGCTGTTTTTCAGAGTGCGATAGTCCCTATCTCTGATAGTATTGCTTTAAGTTATGTTCAGCGAGTAAAGGGGAATTACGGAAATATCCGTTTATGGGGAGCAATAGGATTTGCCACTGCTGTACTAGTAGCAGGCCGCTTGTCAGAGCTGATTGGCGCTAATATGATTTTTTATGCGTTTATAATAACTATCGTTATATCCGCCAGTATTGCTTGGTTCTTACCTCGCGAGAGACAGTCAGTGAGCGTTAATGTTTTCAAAGGAGTATCTCAACTTATAAAAACACCGCAATATGTATTGTTTTTAGCAACAACCTTCCTAGTATTTGGGCCAATATATGCTAATAATTTCTATTTTGGTATATTTATAAAAGATATTGGCGGGACACTAACAGGAATAGGATTAGCTTTTTTTCTAGCAGCTGGCAGTGAAGCGCCATTTATGAAATTCTCTAAAAATTTAATCCAGCGGTTTAGTTTAGAGAAGACCTTACTAGTGGCTGCCGCAATCTCAGCACTTAGATGGTTGTTTTATTTTACAGAGCCTTCTCTCATACTAGTTTATGCAACAACAGTCGCTCAAGGATTTTCTGTAGGGCTTTTTATACCAGCAGCTTTGCAATTTGTACGTGATGCTGCTCCGAAAACCGTTCAAGTTACAGCAGTGACCATGTATACTGCTGTTGGGAATGGGTTAGGAAGCTGGTTCTGTACGTTTATTGGCGGCGTTATTCTCGATAAATACGGGATAATGCCCGTGTATTTGTTATTTGCATCTTTAACAGTAGCAGGTTTGTTTGTGTTAGTTAGTATTATGATGCTTCAGAAAAGAGCTGAAGTACAAGTACATATATAGTGAGGGGATTACATGTCAGATACTCATTATTTTGTTGCAGCTGTGCTCCCACAAGAATTTAAGCAGCATATAGAAAGGTACTATTCCATACTAAAGGATGCTTTACCTTTTCAAAGGTGGGTGCATCCTGAAGACTTACATCTTACACTTGCATTTTTAGGAAAGAGTGGACAAGAACAATTACAAAAGCTTGTTCATGATTTAAATCTATTATTACAAGAGAAGCAGGCTTTTTCAGTAACTCTACATGGATTGAGTACATTTGGTAAAGTCACGTCACCGCGTGTTCTTTGGTGTGGCATTAAGAGAAAAGATGAACTTTTCTCTATACAGAAAGCGGTTTATAATATTTGCACACAAAATGGGTACGCACTAGACCAACGGCCGTATTCACCTCATATAACACTTGCTAGAAAGTGGCTAAGTGAAGAACCGTTCCGAGAAAATACACCGGTCGCAAGCGCGTTTACCGAGGAGTTTTCCTATAAAATAAAGATTAAAGAAATAGCGATTTATAAGACTTGCTTAAATAGAACACCAAAGTATAACCCTATTCACAAGTTTCAGCTTTTAACTTAGTGGTAGAGGGGGAGGAAGAATTGGGGCAATTAATTAAATTACAGGATTATATTTCCCGATACGAATCGGATATGTTTCGTTATCCAGGTCAATATATTCGTCTGAAAAACCAACAATGGACAAGGTTAAAAACAGCATGGGAGAATAATCCATTAGATGATTTTCAGGATGAGTATAGCGCAACTGAAGGGGAAGACTGGCTAAAGGATGATTCATATTCTTTATTTGGCTTTGTTAAGAAGGTATTTAAGAAAGAAGATGTAACAGATCATGAAGAGGAAAGTGAAGTTAACAGTATAACGCCTTTATCTGAAGATGAGCTAAAGCAAGTGTTTTTGAACAAGCTCATGTCATTTCAAATTAAATGGGCAAGCTCTACTTTAAGAGAAAAATCTTTTGTTGATAATCAATTTTTACATGATGAGATGTTGAAATATTTCTTGCAGAGATTTCCTGACACATATTTACTACTTTATAAGCCCATTTTTCAACTAAAGCAGGCAACTATAGAATTAGAAATAATCCTCGTAAGTCCATATGGCATACATTGTATTGTGATATGTGAAGACGACCATGATAGTGTGTTTTTAGGAGGAAAAGAGCGCTTTTGGACTTTACGCAAATCTGGTGTTCCGGAAAAGAAAGTGCTCTCTCCAGTAATTTCCTTGCAGCGCATGGCAAAAGTGGTACAGAGTATTCTTGAATTGCATGAAATTGATTTTCCAGTAAAACAAACTATTCTAAATAGAACAGGTTTTATTGATTTTCCTCATGAGCCTTATAATATTGACATTATTGATAAACGCCAATACACAACTTGGTTTGAAGGTATGAGATCTTCGCGTATCCCTCTAAAATCGATTCAGTTAAAAGCTGCTGCTGCACTGCTATCATTTTGTCAAACCACTTTTGTTAAACGTATTGAGTGGGAATCAGTGGAAGAAGATGATTTTGAAGAGGACAACTAAAAAGCTATAAAAAAAAGCTGGGACATAAGAGCCTGGCACCTTACTGAACACACTATATGTACGCGCTTATGTATTTTGCCCGCTCAATATAATGCGTTGTTGGGTGCCAGGCTCTTTGTTTTGTCCAAGCCTTATTTTGTGTTTTGTAGATAATAATGGTTAAGGGTGACTTATTAATTTTTTTTGTGTCGTAGGCCTTCCGATATAATAACCTTGTGCATAATGCATACCAATATTCTTACAATATTGTAGTTCCTCAGCTCGTTCTATTCCTTCAGCTAAAACAAATATGTTTAATTGTTCAGCTATTTCAACCACTTTTTTTAGAAACTGCTGTTTTGTTATATCAGCCTCACAATGAGAGATATATTTACGGTCAATCTTAACATAATCAGGTTGTAATTCTCGAAGCATTTCAAGTGTTGCATACCCACTACCTACATCATCAAGCGCAACTTTCATGCCGGATGCTTTATAGGTGTTCAATATTCTTTTTAAGTGTTTTACATCTTCAACTTTTTCTGTTTCAACCACTTCAAATATTAAATCCTCTGGTGAAACATTATATTTTCGGACTATGGAGAATGTGTGCTGTAAGCAAAAATCAGGATTGTAAATGGTAGATGGCAAAAAATTAATAAAGCTTTTTACTCCAGGAGGAATTAAGTTACTTCTAGCTTTAATCGCTTCCTCTCTAGCTCGCTTATCAAGATAAGAATGTGTACCAGTTATACTTGCCGTTTCAAATAATTCTTTTGGGCCAATTTCTGAAGGCATCGTTGTTCGTAATAAGTTTTCATACCCTAACAGCTTATTTGTTTCTAAATCAATGATAGGTTGAAGAGCTACCTTCAATTCTCCATGATAAATATATTCTAGAACCTTCTCGTAATGTATGTGATTATGAAAATAAGGATATCCTATAAAATGTAGATAGCTCGCGTTGCTCACGTTATTGACAGCGATTGCTATATTGTCCTTGTCACTGTTCTCTAAATCTTGCAAAGGTTCAAGTAGTGACTTTAACATTTTTTTAGATTCATATGAAATTGTAATTATTTGTTCATTTTCATAATTAATTAATTGACTTTCTTTTAAAGTAGGCATGGAAAGTAGTTTTTGTTGTATGGCTTCTGTTTCAGTTGCTATAAATACATATCCAACATCATATATCTTATATATAATAGAACAATTGGGACAATTATCAGACATTTTAGCGTCTTTCTCCTTTTCTTAGCTATTTAGTGTTGTTTTAAATAATAACTAACACTAAGCTTTCAATAATAATATTATCAAAATTAATACTATTTTCATATAAAATACGACTGAAGGGAAGAAATAAAATCATTGCTAAAAATTAAAAGAGCTTTTGAGGCGTATCTAGATGCACTAGATGTTGTGACGATTATTTTGGTGAGAACTTATAGAGAAGGGCAATCTAATAAGTTTACCTTACATGTGAATGATAAGAATTTTTCTTTACCAATTGTAAAAAAAGAAGACCATCATGCTTTTGTAAAATATGAATGTAGGCTCCCTTTTTATATAAAATTAGATTCAGTGTATGATGTTGAGGATGAATACGGGGTTTTTACTGATTTACAAATAGGTGCCGTCATTCGCACGAAAGAGTTTGATAGGTTATATTATTATGATGGCAACGATTTAGGGGTAACGTATACGCACACTGACACAACCTTTAAAGTATGGGCACCAACGGCATCTTCAGTGAAAATAAAAATTAGAAGACCACATCATGAGTATTTTGAACAAATAAGTATGTTTCAAGGGGAAAAAGGAGTCTGGACGGCGTGTGTACAAGGTGATTTGAACGGCGCACAATATACTTACTTAGCTTGTGTAAACCTTGTTTGGCGAGAGGCTGTTGACCCTTATGCAAAGGCTGTTTCTATGAATGGGGAGTATGGAGTAGTGGTTGATCTTCACGCTTCAAGATTGCCAGCACTAAAAAGACAAAGGTTAGAGCAAACAACAGATGCCATTATTTATGAATTACATGTTAGAGATTTCTCAATACATCCTGCTAGTGGTATAAATCATAAAGGGAAGTATGTAGCATTTACAGAAAAAGATACAACTGATCTAAAGGGACTTTCAACTGGTATTGAGTACATTAAGCAATTAGGTGTCACACATATTGAGTTACTGCCAGTAAATGATTTTGCAGGTGTTGATGAAAGAAGTCCTGACACTGCTTACAATTGGGGATACAATCCATTAAATTTTTTTGCAGTAGAAGGAAGCTATGCAACCGATCCAAATGACCCTTATAACAGAATTTATGAGTTAAAGCGTGCAATCCGGAGTATACATGAGCAAGGATTATTTGTCATTCTCGATGTTGTGTATAATCATGTTTTTGAAAGAGAAGAATCAAGCTTTGAGAAATTAGTGCCAGGTTATTATTTTCGATATGATCAATATGGATTTCCATCTAATGGGACTGGGGTAGGAAATGACATTGCCTCTGAACGTCTTATGGTACGAAAATTTGTTTTAGATTGTGTTAAATACTGGCTAAATGAATATCAAGTGGATGGCTTTCGTTTTGATTTGATGGGTATTCTTGACATACAAACGATGAATGAAGTGAGAAAAGTATGTGATGAGGTAGACCCGACGATTCTTTTATTGGGAGAAGGCTGGGATTTAAATACACCGATGCATAGTAGCGAAAAGGCGACTATACACAACACTGCAAAAATGCCACGAATTGCTCATTTTAATGATAAATTTCGTGATAGCATTAAAGGAAGTACATTTAATTTACATGATAAAGGCTTTACATTAGGTAGTCATAATAAAAAAAGAGAAGCGATGTTGTGTATCGCTGGAAGTGTACCAACAACAAATAGTGATGTACGGTTATTTGTAAGTCCAGCTTACTCCATTAATTATGTTGAATCACATGATAATCACACATTATGGGATAAGCTAGCAAAAAGTAATGAACATGAGGATGAAGCTATTCGCCGTCGTCGTCATCAATTAGCGACGTCCATTGTGATATTGTCTCAAGGTATTCCTTTTATACACGCAGGTCAGGAGTTTTATCGTACAAAACAGGGAGATGCCAACAGTTATCGATCACCGGATCATATTAATTGGCTTGACTGGGAACGTAGGGCACTACAAAATGCTGATGTTGATTTTATAAAAGGGTTAATTCAGCTACGAAAATATCATGGGGCATTTAGGCTTTCAACTGCAACTCAAATATTCAACCATATGACTTTCATTGATTGCAGTGAATCAGTAGTTGCTTTTCATTTGCAGGATGTGGCACGTTTTGGGCCGTGGAAGCAAATTGTAGTGGCGTTTAATAATGATTCTAGCTCACAATATTTACAATTGCCTGATTCGGACTGGTTCGTTGCTTGTGATGGAAAACAAGTTACATTAGCTCAAGATATGTCTGTGAAAGGTAATGAATTTGAAATACCGGGTATATCAACTATAGTATTATATAAGTGATTTGGGAAGAATTACAATATATAATTATCTTTAAGAACGAGAGTTTGTCTTGACGAAAAAAGGAGAAATACGTAAAATCTAAGATAAGGATGGCTATTGTCCCTCTGTTTGGCAATAGCTGTCTTTTTTATTCGAGAATCAGAATAGAGGACTTAGATTACCTAGAAAAATGTAATCTGCAGCGTAATGTTGATGTATACGTTCTAAACAACTAGCTATTTTTGTAATGTTTAACAGACTTATTGTTTTACATAGAGCAAACAGTGTAAGTGGGTATCTGGATCCACTACTATCACTACTAACGAATGTAGCAGTTAAAAGATAGTACTGCGGGAGAAAGTATAGAAGGTGACAAAAGTGGAACATTTTTTAGGTGATGAGTGGGAGATAGTTCCTGCAGGTGGCGTGACAGGAGATGCTTATTTAGCTACATTCGAAGAACAAAAGCTTTTCTTGAAAAGAAATTCTTCACCATTTATTGCTGTATTATCAGCAGAAGGAATTGTCCCTAAACTTGTTTGGACAAAACGATTAGAAAACGGAGACGTCATAACGGCACAGCATTGGTTAAATGGTAGGGTTTTGAGACCGGTTGAAATGGAAAGTGTTGACGTAGCACGTTTACTACGAAAAATACATCACTCACAGCCGCTCTTAAACATGTTTAAAAGACTTGGAAAAAAACCGTTACTACCTAAAATGCTTCTGTCAGATATTCGCGTTACTCTTGATTATAATATGAAAGATTGCAACGTATGTCACCGAGCATTACAATACTTAGATGCACATGTAAACAAAATGACTACCGAGGAATATGTGGTTTGTCATAGTGACATCAATCATAATAATTGGATATTATCTGATAACAACGAGCTATATTTAATTGATTGGGATGGAGCTGTAATAGCTGATCCGGCCATGGATATAGGCATGCTACTATATTGGTATATTCCTGAATATAAATGGGAAACATGGCTTGCTGCATACGGACTTACATTAAACGACTCCATGAAACATAGAATGAAGTGGTATGTAATTGCCCAGACTGTGCTATCTGCAATCTGGAATAAAAATAGAGCTAAAAAAGAAGAGTATGATCGTTGCATTGCTTTAATAAAAAAATATGTACCAAATAATTAAAGCAGACCTCTATTATAAGGGTCTGCTTTTAGGATTTACAAAGTTAAGAATGCCTACTAGCAAGCCATAGATAAGATGCACGTGGGCACATATTGCTTTTAAGAAAATTGATCAATTTGTGAAATCCAACTTCCGATATTTTGTTGGTGACCTTGTATATGCTCGTCTAAATGTTGGGAGTATTGCCCTGTTTGGCTATAACTATAAATATCCTCTAGCACATGCTTTAAGTTTGAATCGAGGCTTGTGTTAACCATTAAAGATTTAATTAAACGTTCAAGCTGCTCGCATTCGGCAACAGTCCCACAGCAGTCGAGCTCATGTTCACTCAAAATATCACGTAGTACACTTATTTGATGTTGGCTGTTTAAAGGCATTTGACCACATCCTCATAATTGTATAGAATCAATATTACTATGTGTTTTTATTATTAATTTTATACGTGTCAAACAGCCGATCAAGAACGATTGGCTTTTTAAAATGCAACAAATTGATGGATTTTGAAGAAAATAGATATAAGAGGTGTTTTTACATGCGATTACGACATAAGCCGTGGGCAAAGGATAAATTATTAGAGCATTCTAACATAGTTATTCATGAACCAGAGAAATATAAAGGTAAATGGCATGAAGTGTTCGGAAATAATAATCCCATTCATATAGAAGTTGGGACTGGAAAAGGTCAATTCATTGTAGGAATGGCGAAGTCGAACCCTCATATTAATTACTTTGGTATAGAGCTTTACGAAAGTGTTATAATATCAGCACTTGATAAGGCTATTGAAGAACAGTTGCCAAACTTACGTTTGTTAAATAAAAATGCTGTTGATTTACGTGATTTTTTCCAAAAAGGTGATATAGCACGAGTCTATTTAAATTTCTCAGACCCTTGGCCAAAATCAAGACATGAGAAGCGCCGTTTAACGTACGAATCATTTTTAAGTATTTATGAAGATATCATGGTTCCAGATGGTGAGCTTCATTTTAAAACGGATAACCAAGGCTTGTTTGAATATTCGTTAACGAGTTTTTCAGCATATGGATTGATATTAAAAATCGTAAGCTTAGACTTACACAATAGTGATTTTGAAGGCAACATTATGACAGAATATGAAGAAAAGTTTTCTGCTAAAGGTCAACGTATTTATAGGTCAGAGGTAACATTTAAAAACAGGCGAGGAAAGGTAGCTAATACAAAAGTATAAATCACTCAGGACAACTTATCTAATCGGTTGTCCTTTTTGAATGGTTAAAAAGAAGTATCTAGCCTTCACTGTGAGTGATTTAATATCAGAATGCTAGAGATATTTATCAGAATAATGGTAAAATAAATTCAAAACAGAGAAGGTGGGGATATGGTGGAGACGTTACAAATAGGTGATATTACATTAACATGGTTACAAGGTGGGGTGACTCATTTAGATGGTGGTGCAATGTTCGGTGTTGTACCAAAGCCTTTGTGGAGCAAAAAGTATCCTTTTAATGACCGGAATCAAATAGAGCTTCGCACTGATCCCATTTTAGTGCAAAAAGGGAACAAAAATATTCTTATTGAAGCGGGAATTGGCAATAATAAAATGTCAGATAAAGCGAAGCGGAATTTTGGGGTAACAGAGGAATCACGTATTGAAGAAAGTCTACAGCGCCTTGGTCTAACCACAGCACAAATTGACACAGTTATTATGACGCACTTACATTTTGATCATGCATGTGGTCTGACGAGGTGGGAAGGCGATAAATTAGTGTCTACGTTTGAAAATGCAAATATAATTACAACTACAGAAGAATGGGAAGAAATGCGTAACCCAAATATCCGTTCTAAATCTACATATTGGATTGAAAATTGGCAAGCCATTGTTGACCAAGTTGAACCATTCAAGGAAAAACATATAGTTATCCCAGGAATTGAGTGTATTCATACAGGAGGACATAGTGCCGGTCATGCTATTGTAAAAATGGAAGATGGAAATGACACGGCTATTCATATGGCAGATATTATGCCGACACATGCTCATAATAATGTTTTATGGGTAATGGCGTATGATGACTATCCAATGACATCGATTGATCAAAAGCAAACGTGGATGAAGTACGGAATTGAACGAGATGCATGGTACACGTTTTACCATGATGCGTTTTATCGAGCAATAAAGTGGAATGATTCTCGAGAAATTGTTTCTGAGCTGAAAAGAAGCTAGGGCAGATTATATATTAGCTCGTTAGGAGAGGACGGCTTGGACTTTAAAATACGTAAGATGGAAGAAAAAGATATTAATCAAGTTCAACAAGTAGCTATAATAAGTTGGCATACTACGTATAACGGAATTATTCCTGTGCATGTACAAGATGATTTTTTACGCAGTGCGTATAGCAACGAAATGCTCCAGCATCGGTTGCGAAACTCTCTAATGTTAGTATCGGCTGTAAAAGATAAAATAGTTGGATTTGCAAACGTTTCTCTTCTAAAAGAAAAAATGAAAGCGGAACTAGCGGCTATATATATTTATCCTGAGTACCAGGGAATTGGTATCGGAACACAATTATTAGAAGAAGCGATTCATTGTTTATCTGGCGTTAAAGAGATTTATATAAACGTAGAAAAAGAAAATACGATTGGGAAAACATTTTATGAAGCTAAGGGTTTTAAGTTAATCGATGAATTCGATGATAACTTTGATGGTCATGTATTAAAAACAATTCGAATGCGATTGAAATTGTAGTAATACGGACAAATAAAGTGCCTAGTTAGAATGAGCCGTCATCCAAAAAAAGTTAGAGTGAAATCTAATTTTGGGGTTCAGACCAAAAGCTTAGGCACTTTATTTGTTCATTATGTAAGTTCTTTATAATCAAGCACAGTCCCTGTTTTGGCATCTACCATAAATTCTAGTTGTCTGTCATCGGATAATGTAAGCCCACCCGTGTACACAGAATAGGACAGCTTTTGGTTAGTGAACTCTTCTGGAAACATTTGAATCCAAGAACCTGTTATAGTACCAACTTCAGATAACGCGTTTTTGGCAAGTTTTAAAGCTTTTTCTCCCGAGATAAAATCCTTGTTTTTCAAACGTTCTTGAAGTAACACTGCTCCCGCTATTCCTATACCTATTCCAAATGCAAATCGTCTCCAACCCATTTCACATACCTCCATTTATAATTATATATAACCTATTAGTGTCTTAAGTATGTCAATCATTTAGGAATGCAGAAATTTTAAAATAACTGACTAGCTCTAGGGAACCTGTACCTATATCGAAGAGAATAGTTGGCAACCGGATGTCGCAACTGCGGGGGCTAGCCAATATCTCATAGAGTTGTAATGATTTTAGATGTTGCCGTATTAATCTATACAAAACGTCACTTTCTTCTTTTATATTATAACTAAATGCGCATCAATTAACATGTGTGGAAACGTAATCTATACTAATGGTACAATACTATTTATACATAATCAAAATATAAGGAGTGTCACGATGAATCAAGAGACGTTACAACTATTTAAGACGCTAACAGAATTACCAGGAGCGCCTGGGAATGAACATCAAGTACGTAAATTCATGAGAAGTGAACTTGAAAAATATAGTGAAGAGATTTTACAAGACCGTCTAGGAAGCATTTTTGGTGTGAAACGAGGAAATACAAATGGGCCAACCATTATAGTTGCAGGTCATATGGATGAAGTAGGCTTTATGGTTACTTCCATTACTGAGAATGGAATGATCCGCTTTCAAACTCTAGGAGGTTGGTGGAGCCAAGTTTTGCTTGCTCAACGTGTTCAAATTATCACGCCTAATGGTCCAGTAGTTGGTGTGATTAGCTCCATTCCACCACATCTTTTAGAAGAAGCACAAAGAAGTAAGCCAATGGATATTAAAAATATGCTTATTGATATTGGTGCTGATGATAAAGAAGATGCGATCAAGATTGGTATAAAGCCAGGGCAACAAATAGTACCGGAAAGTACATTTACACCGATGGCTAATGATAAGAAGATATTGGCAAAAGCATGGGATAACCGATATGGCTGTGGTTTAGCAATTGAATTATTAAAAGAGGTACATAATCAGGAGTTGCCTAACGTTCTATATTCTGGTGCAACTGTTCAAGAGGAAGTTGGATTACGTGGTGCACAAACAGCAGCTACGATGATCAAACCGGACATCTTTTTTGCTCTAGATGCTAGTCCTGCTAACGACATGTCTGGCAAAAAAGATGCTTTTGGTCAGCTTGGAAAAGGTGCATTGCTGCGTATTTTTGATAGATCAATGATTACACATCGTGGTATGCGTGAATTTGTATTAGATATGGCAGAAACGCATAACATCCCTTATCAATATTTTGTATCTGCAGGGGGAACGGATGCAGGACGTGTTCACCTATCTAATGAAGGTGTACCATCAGCAGTTGTTGGTATTTGCTCACGTTATATTCATACCCATGCCTCAATCGTTCACGTCGATGATTATGCGGCAGCAAAAGAGTTGCTAGTTAAGCTCGTAACTTCAGCTGATCAAACAACCGTTAATTCTATTAAGCAAAATTCTTAAACAACGAAACACGTACGAGTCTGTCATAACAGGCTCGTTTTCTTTCATGAAAATATGAGAAAGGACCACAAGTAACTATGAAAATAGCAATTGGATCATTAAATCCTGCAAAAGTGAATGCAATTAAAGGTGTATGGAAAAGTGATGATATACAGTTTGTCCCTACTGACGTTCCTTCGGGTGTCGCTGCACAACCATTAAATGATACTGAAACGATAGAAGGAGCTATAAATCGAGCGATAAATAGTAAAAAGAAGGTCGGCGCCTCTATTGGTATTGGTCTAGAAGGTGGGGTATGTGAAACTCCCTATGGTTTATTTTTAATTAATTGGGGCGCGTTAGTCTATCAAGATGAAGAGCCGATCGTGGCAGGCGGCGCTCGCATTCAATTGCCTGCTGAAGTAGCGATGGAGGTCCGTAAAGGAACAGAGCTAGGCATTGTGATGGATGCTTATACTAAGAAGGATTTAGTTCGTCATCATGAAGGGGCAGTTGGAATCTTTACAAATGGACTTATTAACAGATCTGAAATGTTTACGCACGTAACGAAACTATTAGTAGGGCAATATGAATATAAACAATTAAATATGAATCAAAAATAACTTAGGGAGAATACCCTAAGTTATTTTTATTAGGTTTTATTGCTCTGCATACACGTAAGCTAGTCCTTGAACGGCTTGTTCAATTGTGTCAACTGTTACATCGGCTTTGTTGGATAGCTCTTTTAATGGATGATGTAATGAAGCAGGACGAATTAGTATCAACGGCGTCCCTTTTTCTATAGCTGTACTTGCATCCATTGCTGTGTTCCATTGGCGATACTTTTCTCCGAAAAATGCAATAACAATATCAGCTTTGTTGAGTAAAATTTCTGTTCGTAAGTTGTTAAACTGGGAAGCTGTGTCATCTTTTATAATATTATTAGGTTGTGTTCCAAGTATCTCTTCACCAATTTGATCTGATCGGTCATGATTTTCCATCGGGCCAACAAACGTTAAGGGTAGATTCATGTCAGCAGCTTTTTGCTTAAAAGTTGTGCGCCAATCAGTATGTATTTCGCCTGCAAGATACACAATTAATTCCATATTAATCTCTCCTCATACAGTATTTAGTAATATCTTAGCATAATTATGTCACAATTTCTTGCAACTAAGTTCTTGTAAGTCCCTCCTTAAAAAGGTAAGATTGAAAATGGGAGTGAAGTAACTATGACTAAACGATTACTAGTTTCCTTGATTTTTATGATAACAATTCTAACAGGATGTTCATTACCTGTAGATGAAGCAGCTGAAGAAGCATATGAAACCTTTGAGGAAATAATAACAGCAGAACCTGAAGAAACTAACTTTGAGAATGATGTGCTAAAAGCATACATACCGAAGGATTTTACTACTGAAGAAGAATCAGAAAATAATATTATCCTTTCAGATTCTTCGATAACAGCAGTTCTATTTGTTAATCCTCATGAAGATTTACTTAGTCAAGTAGCATATGAGACGTTAATGGACAGTGAAGAAGATCCATTGTATGTAAAGACAATGGAACAAGACGACATGTTTAGCTATATCGTTATTACAGAGGCTGATAAATCACTTTATGATGTTACTGTCGGTATTGGCGGAGTGAAACTATCAACTCAGATGAAAGCTCGAAAAATTACAGGATACGCTGACGAATTTGCAACAATAGTCAGGTCAGTAACGTATGATGTTATAGACACAGATAAATAATGCCACAAAAGAAGACTCCAACAAGTCTTCTTTTTTTTGCAATTGAGCATCTTTTAGCTAGGGGATTTCTCACGCAATATTACTTTCGTTTTGTTTGAAGGGCTGTTGTTGACCGGAAACAAGTGACGCTTCTGAAAAAGTATGCTAATTTTCTAAGCAGTGTTAATTTGAGTCCTATCTCCAAGAGAGCAAAATATTATGTCGAATCTTACAAGGAAGAAGGAAAGCAGCGGTTCACGGTACTCTGTCCTAGAAAAGTAAGCCGGGAAACTACTGGGCATTTAAAAGCACGAAATTGGTAATTTTCAATGCTGTTTGATATGATTCGGCTAAGTGATATTTATTTGGAGGAGATAAAATGAAAGAATTACAATCTATAGAGCAATATAATTCAATTATAAATGAAAAAGTTATTTTGTTATTTTCAGCGCAATGGTGTCCGGATTGCCGAGTGATTGAACCGTTTTTATCAGAGCTAGAGGAAGAATTTGCAGCATACGATTTTTATTATGTTGACCGCGATCAATTTATTGATCTTTGTCAGCAATTAGATGTGTTCGGCATCCCAAGCTTTATTGCATTTGAAAATAGCAATGAGCTTGGCCGTTTTGTTAGCAAGGATAGAAAAACGAAAGAAGAAATCCAACAGTTTATTCGTGGTTTAAAGGAATAGCAGGAGGTTATATTTTGAATACAAAACAAATTAAAGATATGCTTGTTGCTCAACTAGATAGAGATGACTGGACTTATAGGTATGACGCTAAAAAAGATACACTTCGAATTGAAGATACTCATACAAAAAAAGGAATAACAGTATCTTTACCCAATATTGTTGCGAAATGGGAACAAAATGGCGAAGCAGCAATTGATGAAGTGGTGTACTACATAACAGAAGCGTTAACAGTTATGAATGAGGAACTACAATTAAATGGTAAGGAAAAACACATCTTCCCTGTTATTCGTTCTACTTCATTTCCAGACAAATCAAATGAAGAAGTACCTTTATTATATGATGATCATACAGCTGAAACTCGTATATATTATGCTGTTGATTTAGGGAAAACATATCGTTTAATTGATGAAAGCTTACTAGCACGAGAAAATTGGGATCGTGAAAGACTTCGTGAAGTAGCTAGGTTTAATGTACGGTCATTAGAAATGCCATTTAAAAAAGATGAAGTGGCCGGAAATGTTTTTTATTTTATTAACACGAATGATGGATATGATGCTAGTAGAATTCTCCATGAAAAATTCTTAAAGAACTTTAGTGAGAAAGTGGAAGGTGAGTTTGCTATTGCTACACCTCACCAAGATGTACTAATTTTGGCTGATATACGTAATGATACGGGGTATGACGTGTTAGCGCAGATGGCGATGAGCTTCTTTGCAAGTGGCCGTGTACCTATTACTGCCTTGCCATTTTTATATGAAGATGGGAATTTAGAGCCAATCTTTATTTTAGCGAAAAATAAACAATCAGAGTAAGAAGTTGCTATGCTCAGCAGCTTCTTTTTTAACGTGAAGAGCATAAAAATTCTGTACATAGATAAGTGCTAAAGCAAAACCATTTCTATACTTGCTTTTCATATCCATAAAATCTGCTAAAATATAACGTATACGAAGTAAGAAAGAGTGGAATTTGGATGAATTGGTTTAGAAAATTATTTAGTACTCCAGAAGATGAAAATTATAATAATTTAAATAAAGAGCCTGAAAAGATGCGAAATGAGAATGAAAAAGCCAGTGTGAAAATGGCTTATGAATATCCAAAAGGAACATTTCGCTTTCCAATCATACCTGACGAGGAACCAGGTGTGATGCATGATAAACATAAAAGTAAAAGTAAAAGTAAGGATTTGAAGCAACAGAAGGAGTATACACAACCGTACCAAGCGGTGAATGTGAACAAACACGCACAAGCGCAAAAGAAAGAGAAAAAATCCTTTAAAAGAACAGAGGTTCCATCTCCGATATATGGGTTTGCACCGCGTAAACAAACGAATACTGAAGATGAATATTTTAAAAAAGATAATAAAGAAAAAGATTTCGAGGATTTTGATACACAAAGGCTCGAGAACGTAGTGTCTTCGTTCCAAGAAAATAAACATACTCAAGATAACGTACAGATTGAGTCTGAAGTTAAACTAAAAATAAGTGAAGAAAAACAAATACACCATAATGAAAAAGAGGACTTTGTTAATCACGAAGAAGATAACAATACTCAGCACTTTGTTGAGTTTGAACCTGAACCGTCAACAGATACACTTAATAACGCAGCGAACAACGATGCAGACGATACCACAGCGAACAGTGATGTAGACGAACTGATAGATGATGTAACTATAGCTGATAAATATTATGAGAATGAGAAAGAACAAACGGAGCCCGAACTGACACAAGCTCCTGTTTTAAAGCAGGAGACCGAATCAGAGAATGAAGGAACTAGCCCAGCTAGAATGTTTAGTAATTCGATGGACGAATCAAGTGACGTTAATCATCTAAATCATGGTACTAATGAAATAACGCAGGATGATGGACTGAACGAGGAAGAAACACACACTACAAACAATGAGGAAGGCAAACACACTACCTCTAGGCCGAGAGCTATCCCTTATAATGTTATTATGTTAAAAAAGGACCGTGAAAGTATAAATCAGCGAACTTCTCGTCCAAGTGAACAAAACCAACACGATAGTTATAAATTCCCAAGTTTAAATACGTTAACGGCTGCCCCGGTGAATACGGAGGGAGACGCTGAGTGGATTAATAATCAACGTGTATTATTAGAGGAAACCTTATTCAATTTTAATGTCCGCGCAAATGTAGTGAATGTCACTCAAGGTCCAGCTGTTACTCGCTTTGAGGTTCAACCAGAGCCTGGTGTCAAAGTTAACAAAATAACAAACTTATCTGATGACATCAAACTGAGTTTATCTGCGAAAGACATTCGAATTGAAGCACCGATTCCAGGAAAAAACACAATCGGAATTGAAGTTCCAAATCGTACAAGCAAGCCAGTGTTTTTACGAGAGATTTTAGAAGCAGCTGTATTTAAAGAAAGCAGTTCTCCATTAACAGTTGCGATGGGACTTGATATTGCTGGAAACCCGATTGTTACAGATATTCATAAAATGCCTCACGGTTTAATTGCTGGCGCAACAGGATCAGGAAAAAGTGTATGTATTAATACGATGCTTGTTAGTTTAATATATAAAGCAAAGCCACAAGATGTACGCTTATTATTAATTGACCCGAAAATGGTAGAGCTTGCCCCGTATAATAATATTCCGCATCTAGCTAGCCCAGTGATAACAGATGTAAAGGCAGCCACTGCCGCCTTAAAGTGGGCAGTAGAAGAAATGGAACGACGCTATGAGCTCTTTGCGCATGCAGGTGTGAGGGACATTAAACGATTTAACGAACTCGCACGTGAAAAAGGTAAAAGAGAAGAGCATTTACCGTATTTAGTGATAATAATTGATGAGTTAGCAGATTTAATGATGGTTGCTCCTGGTGATGTAGAAGAGGCTATTGCAAGAATTGCTCAAAAAGCACGTGCTTGTGGTATCCACCTTTTAGTCGCAACACAGAGACCATCTGTTGATGTTATAACTGGTTTAATTAAAGCCAATATACCTACACGGGTTGCCTTCTCAGTGTCCAGCCAAGTGGATTCACGAACAATAATTGATATAAGTGGCGCTGAAAAGTTACTTGGTAAAGGTGATATGTTATTCTTAGAAAATGGAGCATCAAAACCTGTTCGCCTTCAAGGGTGCTTTGTGAATGACCAAGAAATTGATGAAATTGTTTCTTTTGCAAAAAAACAGGGTAGTCCTAATTTTATGTTTACTCAAGAAGAAATGTTGAAGAAAACAATAGAGTCTCCCCAAATGGATGACGAACTGTATACGGAAGCGTGTGAGTTTGTTTTAGAGCAAGGTGGTGCTTCAACTTCATCATTGCAACGTCGTTTTCGCATAGGCTATAATCGTGCGGCACGTCTCATAGACATGATGGAGGAGCAAGGGATTATTTCAGAAAATCGCGGTAGTAAGCCGCGTGATATTCTTATAGATGAAACTGAGTTAGCCGAAAAACTAGAGACACAGCAGTGATATAATATACTACATTTTTATTCAAAGGAGCTTCGTGATGAAGGAAATAGAACTAAAGATGCAAGGTAAAATTAAACGGCTCACAAATCGAACTTTTAAGTTTGATCACCGCGTACGAGATGGTTGGTTTTCTGCCGTTTATTTTTTAAAAACAAGAGATATTGCTAAAGAATATAAGCCGGATAATGTCGTTACGATGCAGTTTTTTCAAAAAGAGAATGCTGTTTTATGTGGGACTGATGAGGTAATTGCTTTAATTAAAGAATTTGCAGATGATCCTGACAATCTTGATATCTACTCATTAAAGGATGGAGACAAGATTGCTCCGTTTGAGACTGTATTAACAATTACCGGTCCGTATCAAAATTTTGGATATTTGGAAGGGATTATTGACGGTATTTTAGCAAGGCGGACATCTGTTGCAACGAATGTGTACAACGTTGTAAAAGCAGCCGGTATTTCAGGAGTGCAAAAGCCTGTTATCTTTATGGGTGATAGAGACGACCATTTTACACAGCAAGCTGGAGATGGCTATGCGGCGTACATTGGAGGCTCCTCCGCTCAAGCCACACATGCTATGAGTGAATGGTGGGGAAAAAAAGGAATGGGTACAATGCCACATGCATTGATTCAATTATTTGATGGTGACATAGTTAAAGCCTCACAAGCCTACCATGAAATGTTCCCAGAGGATGACTTAATGGTGCTTGTAGACTATAACAATGATGTCATTACGGATGCGCTTCGTGTTGCACGTGAATTTAAAGATAAACTAAAGGCAGTTCGAGTAGATACATCTCGTACGATGATTGATCAATATTTTGTTCGTCATCCTGAAGTGTTAGGGACGTTTGATCCGCGAGGTGTGAATGCTCCGCTCATTTTCGCCTTAAGAGATACATTAAATAGCGAAGGTTACAACCATGTGAAAATTGTTGTAACGGGTGGATTTAATGAAAGGCGAATTGAGGAATTTGAAAAGCAGAATGTACCTGTAGACATTTACGGAGTAGGTAGCAGTTTGTTGAAAATAAACATTGGCTTCACAGGCGATAATGTAAAATTAAATGGTAAAGATCAGGCGAAGGCAGGTCGTCGTTACCGTCCTAACGCAAGACTTGAAAAAGTTGAGTAAGACCTTTTTTAAAATGTAAATAGGTTCATACAAGTTGGAAAAACTGATAGTAAAGGACTATCAGTTTTTCATTTGTTTAAAACATAGAAAATATGACAGGAGAATAGGCCTGTATGAAATACATAGTGTTTGTTAAGCAATAATGTTATAATAGTACAGTGTGTAAAAAAATTAGATGCAATAATATATTTTTTACTTGATACGTATTATAACAATACATTCATCATCTACGAAAAGTGATGTTTAAAAAGAGGGTACAACATTTAAGCTATTATGATGTTGTATATGGAGAAATTCATTAAAGATACAGTCTCTTTACATATTTCCTCTTTTATTAGCCTAAAGTTTTTTGGGTTTAATCATGGCAAAAATAGATGAACGTCATATACTGTCAACAGATAGACGACGAATGCTGGAGGTTCTCGTATGACTGTTTACCACTTTGTTGGAATTAAAGGCACTGGCATGAGCGCCTTAGCTCAAGTGCTACACGATATGAAACTTGAAGTGCAAGGGTCTGATGTAAATAAACGATTCTTCACACAACAAGCTTTGGAAGAAAAAGGTATTTGCATTCTTCCGTTTGATAAAGAAAATATTAAACCAGACTTTACTGTTATTGCAGGAAATGCATTTCCTGATAATCATGAGGAAATTGTGGCGGCGAAGGAACTAGGCGCACCTGTAATAAGGTATCACGAGTTTTTGGGCGCCTTTATGAAGAAATTCACGAGCGTTGCTGTTTCAGGTGCTCATGGAAAAACCTCTACAACGGGGTTGCTTGCGCATGTAATATCTGGAGCCAAACCAACTTCTTTTTTAATTGGAGATGGAACAGGTAGAGGAACAGAGAATAGCGAATATTTTATTTTTGAGGCATGTGAATATAGACGTCATTTTTTATCATATCACCCTGATTATGCTATCATGACAAATATTGATTTTGATCACCCTGATTACTTCTCGAATGTTGATGATGTATTTAGTGCATTTCAAGAAATGGCTTGGCAAGTTAATAAAGGAATCATTGCTTGTGGTGACGATGAACACTTACAGCGAATACAAGCAAAGGTACCCGTTATGTTTTATGGGTTTAACGAAGACAACGATTTTCAGGCACAAAACATTGTGAAGTCGACTGAGGGTACTACTTTTGATGTGTTTGTTCGCAACACTTTTTTTGCTAGCTTTTTTATTCCGGCTTATGGTAATCATAATGTCTTAAATTCATTAGCTGTGATTGCACTATGCCATTATGAGGATATTGACGTGGAAACAATCCAAAGTAGATTGAAAACACACAAAGGTGTGAAGCGTCGTTTTACAGAAAAGAAAGTAGGAAATCAAATTTTAATTGACGATTATGCTCATCATCCAACGGAAATATCCGCAACGATTGAAGCAGCTCGTCAAAAATATCCTGATCGAGAAATTGTAGCTGTATTTCAACCACACACTTATAGCCGAACGCAAACATTTTTAAACGATTTTGCAGTAAGCTTGCGACAAGCTGATCAAACGTACTTGTGCGACATATTTGGATCTGCACGTGAGCATGCTGGGAAATTATCAATACATGATTTACAGCAACTAATAGATAAATCAGAGATTATTGAGGAAGCTGATATGTCTATTCTTCGCACTCATAAAGATGGAGTCATTATTTTTATGGGAGCGGGAGATGTTCAAAAGTTCCAAGTAGCATATGAGACGCTATTGCAATCATAACAAAACAGACTAGCCACTCTTAAGTTGGCTAGTCTGTTTTTTAATAATATCTTATTTTAAGTTCTCAGGGTTTAGACTCTCTAGTTCAGGGATAACAAATCTACCATCTTTACGAATCAGCACACCATCAAAGTATATTTCTCCTCCACCGTATTCTGGGCGCTGAATGTTAACCATATCCCAATGAATATCAGAATTGTTACCGTTATAAGCATCTTCGTATGCCTGACCTGGTGTGAAATGGAAGCTGCCATCAATTTTTTCATCAAACAGAATATCCTGCATAGGATGCTGAATGAATGGGTTCACGCCAATTGCAAATTCACCAATGTAACGTGCGCCTTCATCTGTGTTGAAAATATTATTAATGCGGTCGCTATCGTTAGCTGCTGCTTCGATTATTTGTCCATCCTTAAATGTCAATGTAACATTTTCGAACGTAAACCCTTGATATGGAGATGGAGTATTATATGTAATAGTACCATTTACAGAGTTACGAACAGGAGCTGTATATACTTCTCCATCTGGAATATTCATTTCTCCAGCACACTTAATAGCTGGAATGTCTTTAATCGAAAAAGTAAGGTCTGTACCTGATCCAGTAATTCTGACCTCATCCGTTTTATTCATTAATTCCACTAAAGAATCCATAGCACGATTCATTTTACCGTAATCTAAGTTACACACATTAAAGTAAAAGTCTTCAAATGCTTCTGTACTCATTTTAGCTAACTGAGCCATCGAGTTAGTTGGATATCGTAATACAACCCACTTTGTTTTTGGGACGCGAATTTCTCTATGTACTTTTTTTCCAACAGTTCGTCCTTCTACTTTTATTTTTTCATCAGGTACATCGGATAGTTCGCTAATATTGTCACCTGCACGTAATCCTATGTAAGCATCCATGTTGCTCATAACATTCGCCTCGAAATTTGCTATCATGTTGTAGTGCTCTTCTTGTGCCCCCATTAACAATGCTCTATCAACCTGTCTGTCTTTTAATGACACAAACGGGTAGCCACCTGCTTCATATGCTTCCTTCACAAGTGCGATTACAAGCTCCCGCTGTAAACCAAAGTTTTCGATTAGTACTTTTTCTCCGGGTTGCAAACGAACTGAATAGTTTATTAAATTTTTAGCTAATGTTTCAATTCTAGGGTCCTTCATGAACAAACCTCCCATTTTTATGTATACTCTTATTGTACCCGAAATATTTTATAATGTTTAACGTTTTTCTTATGCAGGAAAAACACAATGTATGTCGAAGTGTTAATAATGTTTAAGTTTGTAATTTTAGGGTAGTAAAAAGCAGTAGGATAGGGGGCATATCATGATTATCATTGTTTACATAAGCGTAGCGGTCATTGCATTAGCTTTCTTAATTTTAGTTATTTATTTAGCTAGAACTTTACGTTCTATGCAAACAACATTCCAACAAGTATCCAGTACAATTGATTCGTTTGATAAGCAATTGAAGGGGATTACAGAAGAAACTACATCTCTATTAAAAAAAACGAATGGACTGGCCGATGATTTACAAAAAAAATCAGAACAATTGAACACTGTAATAAAATCTGTTGAAGAGTTTGGTGGTACGATTAGTCGTGTTAATTCTTCTATGCAGGAAATGACCGATAAGTTTATGAAGCAATTGGACATTCAAAAGGATACATTTTCTAAATTAGTAGATGTCACTCATACAGCTATGGAAATGTGGGAAAGCTTAAAAGAAAAAAGAAACCAAAGAGAAGATAATAAAAAAATTAGCTAGGAGGTAGTTACATGAGTAAACAAGACTCTAGCATGAAGGACTTTATGACAGGACTTGTGGTTGGTGGGGCTATTGGAGCATTTGCGACTTGGATGCTTACATCTAAGAACAGCAAAAACTTAAATGAACTAGTTGACGACAACTTTAAAAAGCGAGCTAGCGAATTAGCCGAAACTGTTCGTGATGCCGGTATAGTTCTAGTTGATGCGGCGCGTAAGTCTAAACAAAGCAACGAAAGTACACCAGAAAACGAAGAATTAGCAGAAGCAGTGGATGAACAGGTTACTATATCACTAAAGAAACATACTGGCTCAGATGATCTCGCTGAAAAATTAGAAAGCACTAAAAAAGCATTTGAGGACGCAGAGAAAACTGTTAAACAGTAATGTTTGTTATAATTAGCGGTGAAGTGCTATGATATCTTCACCGCTAATTTTTTTATTTAAGGAGGTAGTTTATGTCATCAACTAAAGTAACAACACAAGCAGAACTAGAACAGCTTATTCAAGAGCATGGAAAATTACTTGTTATAAAACATAGCTTAACATGTCCCGTCAGTGGGCAAGCATTTTCTGAGTATGAATCATTCACGAAGTCAAACTCAGAAGTGGTGAGCGCATATTTATATGTGCAAGAGGCTCGTCCTTTGTCTAATTATATTGCTGAGACATATAATATAAAACACGAGTCACCACAAGCGTTACTAATTAAAGAGGACGAAGTTGTGTGGCACACATCTCACTGGAAGATTACAACTAAATCATTAGAAGAAGCTGTAAAATAGAGAACAGTTACACTTCTCAATTCATTTAGAGGAGAGCACATCATTAATAAACATGATGTGCTATTTTCTTTATGATGCGTTTTTTTTTTTTTCTCGATATATTATGGCGAAAAACTGTATAATATTGGTTTGGATTTACTATAATAATTTTGTTGTAAACACTAAAGAGTTACTTTATTTAATATCATAATATAGATTCTAAGTCAGAAATATTTTTGGGGGAGGGTAATATGATTACCTCAGTTGAGTTAGTATCACTTAATATAGGTAAACCTAAACAGATAAAAGCAAATGATACAGAGTTTATTTCAAGCGTTGGGAGAAGTAAAGTTACAAAAGCATTTCTAACGGAGAACGGCTTTGTTGGCGATTCTGTTCAATATAAATCACATGGGGGACCTGAACGTGCGGTCTTGTTTTATTGTGCGGACCATTATGAAAAATGGGGTGCAGAATATAATAAGCAGTTTATCATCCCTGGATTTGGTGAAAATATCACTATTAAAGGATTATCAGAGGAAATTGTGAAAATCGGTGATGTTTTGAAGATAGGAGAAACCATTGTACAAATTTCTCAACCTCGAATTCCTTGCAGCAATTTGTCTAATTATAATGAGGAGAATTCCTTACTTAAACGACTTGTTGAAACGGGTTATACTGGCTATTTAGGACGTGTATTAAAAGAAGGCTGGATTGATGAGCAGACCTCTATCGAACTCGTAGAGAGTCCTGAACAATCCATGACAATATTAGAAGCGAATCATATATTCTTCCATGATAAAAAGAATAAAGAGCGGATGGAGCAGCTTCTCGCTATACCAACATTGGCAAAAGAATGGCAAGATCATATACGTAAAAGATTGGACAAGTTATAATGACTTAACTAGAAAGTTAGTGTAAATATGAGCTAACTTTCTTTTTTATTCATGAGAGGTTAACACCGTACTCGGTGCCATCTTCGGTATTTTTACAATTCATCACTATTTATTCTTTTATATGTTTGAGTTCGTTAATACAACTTTGGTTGTAAAAGATGTGAAAAAACTTCTTCCAGAAGAAGAAGTTTTTAAATTATTCTCTTTCTAAAGGTAAAGTCATACAACGGATTCCACCGCCACCTTTTTCCATTTCAGTCACTTCAATTGGTATGAGTTTTTTCTTAGAAAGCTTAGGATGATCTTTAAAGATGTTTTGGTTTGTTTGTTTACTAATAAGTAACGTGTCGGGATTGAGATTTAAGAAATTAATATCAGGAATCGTTTTATATTGTTCAATCCAATGTACATCAAATCCATGTCTATTCAAAAACTCTTGAACCATATTAAACTTTACACTTGTTTCAGTTAAGACCATTACAGGAAAATAGCGTATGTAGCTTTTTGATATTACAACATCAGATGCGGCAACATTTAGGTTCATGTCCAGGTGTAATGTGCTCGCAGTTCTCGGTAGGTCTATAATACCTATTTCAGAAAATCCTGCTTTGAAAATTAGATCCTTTATTTTTTCTACACTCGTGATAGTAGTACGCATGCCAACATTGATAAAAATGGCATCCTTGCTTAATACGATAACGTCTCCAAATTCTAAAGATTTAAGGTTATTGTTTTCGTTGATTAAAAATTGATCTTTAAACCATTCTTTTAATAAAAGATGAACCTGGATATACTCAGGTTTTCTCATTGATGTACCTGGCTCACCTGGTAATATCATATTACCAAAAACACAGGCTATGTCTCGTACAAAGATACGGTTTATTAATTGTTCATTTAATCTTTTATCTTCCTCAGATAAATAATCTGTGTAATGTATAACGTTAACTCCCTCTGCTTTTAACGCACCTGATAAATTTTCGAAGTTTTCATGTGTTTTCTCTTGATCAACGGGACCGTTCCATTGGACAAGAGTTGCTGTTTTATGGTCAGGTACATCAAGAGCAGAGGGTGGGCATAACATGACTGTTTTTAACTGATCATGTTCCGAATAGGCTCGTGGTGTTATATTGATCAATTGTTTCAGACCCCTTTTTTTTCATATTGGCTTACTTTTATCGTTACCATGAATAAGGAAAACATTCAAAAAAAGTCCTCCCATTATACTTGCTTAAATTGCCAAAAGATTTGTAGGAAAGAATCGAGCAGAAAAGAAAATAATATATCCGTAACAAATTTTCTTTTAGGGAGGAATTAGAGTGCAACAACAATACACCCAACAAAGACCAATGAATATGCCACAGTCTAATCAAATGTCAAACCAAATGAATCACGGTGGCCATGAAGTATTTGATCTTCATGAAGTTTTATCAGGAATGATTAATGTTTTAGATCAATTTATGATGTTCCGAATGTTTGTGAAAGACCAAGAGTTGCTAGACATTTTAGACCGTCAATACAACTTTATTTTAGATCAATACAATATTACATGTGAATGTTTCTCAACTGGGCAAGATCCATCTCATCCGACTAAAAAATATATGATGAGACAAAACAACACTGTAACGTATGGTTTGAAACCTAGTCAGCCTAAAAAGCCTAATCAATCGGTTGCAGACATTAAAGACAAAGGAATTTCAGGTCATATGCTTGGTTTAATTAAGTCAACAGCCTCTTTATTGACTATGACTTCTCTGGAAGTAACAAATCCAGTAGTTAGACGCGTGATGGCTGACAGTATTCCTAATTATGTTGAGATGGCATATGAAATTTTCTTATATCAAAATAAGCAGCACTACTATCAAGTGCCTCAATTAAATCAGCAAGATATGACACAAATGACTTCAGGCTTTACACCGTTTACAGGCCAGCCTCAAATGCCTAATCCCGGTTTTAATTACAGAAGCTAGAATCTTTTTTCTTAAGACAGAAGGTGAAAATGACTCCCTTCTGTCTTTTAACATTTATGAGGAAGTGGAACTTTTTCGTCCTGAAATTTGTGACTTATGGAATATTTAATGGAGTAAACGTGAAATAGTGAGTACTTAAGAGAGTGATTTGCGTTTTTTTTTATTGAATGAGTTTATTAAAGTATGTGTGGTTAAGTCATGAATCTTTGTCGGATTCGTGTCATATTATGTTATTCGGTGTCGAAGGTTGTAGGTGCCTGGCACGCTCAAAAGTAGAGGACTTAAAAAGCCAGTTGTATCAACTGTTCAAAAATTGTCGTTACATGTCGGTGCCAGGCACCGACATATAACGACAAATTATTGTATCCATTCTAGAGGAATTACCAATAATCTTACAGACAAGAGCAATTCTTAAAGCCACTTTATATGAATCTTATCTCCAGCATTTAGGATTGTGTCAAACCCAACCTCTTCGTTATTTCTCAAGAGTAAAAACTGACTGTTGCTTGTTTGAGGTATTGAAATATCGACATATCGGAAGATGTCCTGGAAAATAAATGGCTCGTAATGATTTTCTTCAATTGTTAAATTGTCACCAGGATAAATGCGATCTTCAGCTCTTAATAAAAGATTATCCCGGTACACTTTGTGCATTACTTTTTCTAACGTAATCAACTGATCCTCAAAAAATACTTGTAACGTACAATTTAAATCTATTTCCAGCTTTGCACTAATTTCTTCGAGCGTTGGTATGTAAGTGTGTGTGATAGAAATATGATCATTGTTAGAGTAATGAGACAATAAATTTACCTTTTTGCCATTTAATAATACTGAGCTTGACCATTCTAGAATGTCGTATGTTTTGTGATTTAGTGTGACAGTAAACTGCTGTTGATTGTTTACTGTTTGTTCTAGTTTTACAAAGTTCAATAAATCTTTAATAGTTTTTGGAAAGACATATGTTATGTGATCGTGATCTTGTACTTGTATAGTTGCTTCCACAATCTTATCGTTTTGATAAATAACGGGCTTTACATCATATCTAGTGTCATTCACATATACCGTCTTTACAGATACATCCTCTAAAAGTTCATTGATAGTAATGCTTGCGCATTGTCCATCTGTACCTCTTTCAACAGTTAGGGCGTCTCCATTATGAACAATGTCTTCTAACGAGCAAGGTTCTCCGTTTTTCAATAGAACGGGAGGGTGACCATATGTTCCTGGAATAGTAACTTGTTGATTGTTAATTTTTACAATAATAGCCTGGCCGGGTTTACCATAAAGCTTATTAAGCTTTACTCCAGCACTTAATAAGCAATCGCCAACTGATAATTGCTGTAGTTGAAACATTCTAACCGTTCTCTCATTTACATCAACCGTGATGTATTGGATGGGATTTTGTTTTGCCGCAATTGCAATACCAATTGGTGTAACCCACTCTGGGCCTTTTACCATATCTTTGTCATATTGAAGGTTTTGAATCGCATCTATGCCACGAACGGCTACACGGTTCTCTGGTAATTGTAGTTTTTCAGCAATTGTCCTAGGAAGGTCAGGAGTTAAACTACCTCCCCCAACAAGCATAACTGCTTTTGGAGGCTTCTGATTATTTAATAGTAATATTTCATCACTAATAGCAGATGCCAGCCTATCTATAGCATATGAGATTTTATCAATAACCTCATCTCGAATTATTTCCGTTTCGAAGCCTAAAATGTCTGTGATAGTTATTGTTGATTGAAGATACAAATCACGCTTTGCTTTTTCTGCCAACGGAAAATCAAGTAAATATTCATCACTAACAGCTTCGGTTATCTCATCTCCGGCAATAGGTACCATCCCATAAGCAACAACAGTGCCTTCATCAGTTATAGCAATATCAGAAGTCCCTGCTCCTATATCTACTAAAGCTACATTCAAACGTCGCATAGTCTGAGGTATTAATACGTTAATGGCAGCTATCGGCTCTAGTGTGAGTGCCTCCATTTCAAGATCGGTTCTGTGCAATGCAGCTAGCAAAGACTCTACAACTACTTTCGGTAAAAAAGTAGCAATCACTTCAACGCTAGCATATTCCCCTTGTTGGTCGATTAAGTTACCGATTGCAGCTTCATCTAGCTGATAATGTATAACTGAGTAGCCAACACAATAGTAGTTATAGCTCTTTTCAAGCTTGTCCTTTTCAGCGAGCTGATGCTGTGCTTGCTGAACAGCAGATAATTCTAAATGAATGATGTCTTCTTTCTTTATCATGGGCTTCCCAGATATGTTCACTGAAAACTTAGCTCTTTCTGTTCGCAATGAACGACCAGCAGCAGCTACACAAACTTTTTGTAATACGCCATGCCTTTTCTCTAGCTCATCCTTAATCTTACATATTACTTGTGATACAGCTAGTACATCATGTATTTGACCATCTAGCATAGCACGTTCGCTGTGCTCTTGAGCAATTAAATCTATGACTTTGTACTGACCTTCATATTCTTCTAGTACTATACCGACAACAGAACGTGTACCAATATCTAAAGCAAATAGTGGTGTGTTCTTGCTCATTATCATGCACCTACTTTATCTATTTCTCATATACTATTAAATCACTGTTTTCACATACATGAATCTGATGTAATGCTTTATCGCTTAAAAGCGTTTAATTAATAAAGAAATAATTCGTGACATTGAATTTATTATCGTTTATAATAAACTCTAACTTAATAAGAAATGTAACATAAAAGTTAAATGGTCGCTATAGGAATTGAAAAATCCATAAAGACTGTTCTATTTAAAGGGGAGATGATGAGATGAGTAATGCTGAGTTAGATGCACTTCGACAGCAAGTTGACGACATTAATATTCAACTTTTAAGGTTAATTAGTGAGCGTGCTAAGTTAGTTCAAGACATCGGTCATATTAAAGAAACACAAGGTACGAGCCGTTTCGATCCAGTTCGTGAACGTGAGATGCTTGATTTAATACTTGAAAATAATGAAGGACCGTTTGAAAATTCAACGTTACTTCATATTTTTAAAGAAATCTTTAAGGCTGGCTTAGAACTTCAGAAGGATGACCATCGCAAAGCATTATTGGTTTCACGTAAGAAAAAACCAGATGACACTATTGTAAACATTAAAGGGGAATTAATTGGGGATGGCAAGCCTCATTTTGTGATGGGACCTTGTGCGGTAGAGAGCTATGAACAGGTTGCTGAAGTAGCGAAGGCAGTAAAGGCACAGGGCATTAAGTTGTTACGTGGAGGCGCATTTAAGCCGCGTACATCTCCGTATGACTTCCAAGGATTAGGTTTAGAAGGTTTAAAAATATTGAAACAAGTAGCAAAAGAATATGACCTAGCTGTGATTAGTGAAATAGTAAATCCTGCTGACATTGAAGTTGCTGTTGATTATATTGATGTTATCCAAATCGGAGCACGCAACATGCAAAACTTTGAACTGCTTAAGGCGGCTGGGGCTGTTAATAAGCCTGTCTTGTTAAAGCGTGGCCTAGCAGCAACCATTGACGAGTTTATTAATGCAGCAGAATATATTATTGCTCAAGGTAACGGGAACATAATTTTATGTGAGCGTGGTATTCGTACTTATGAAAGAGCAACACGTAATACTTTAGATATTTCAGCCGTGCCAATATTGAAAAAAGAAACACATTTACCGGTTATGGTAGACGTCACGCATTCTACCGGTCGACGCGATTTATTGTTGCCTACTGCGAAGGCGGCCCTTGCTATTGGTGCAGATGGTGTGA
This sequence comes from Bacillus sp. HMF5848, assembly GCF_003944835.1. Lineage (GTDB taxonomy): Bacteria > Bacillota > Bacilli > Bacillales > HMF5848 > HMF5848. The sequence continues at coordinate 3,257,127 of NZ_RWIV01000001.1, read as the reverse complement.
TGGCAGAAGTGCACCCAGATCCAGCAGTCGCACTATCTGATTCAGCACAACAGATGAACATTGAGCAGTTTAATGAATTTATGACCAACTTAAAGCAAATGGCGTCTAGTTTACAGTATAGATAAAAATAGATAAAAATCAGAAAGCGCTAGGTGTCCGTATGAGGCCGAGGCGCAAACGGTTTAAGTTGTTTGCTGACATTTCCGGTTGGACCGAGGCGACCAAGGAAAAAAAATTTATGATCCACGAGAGGGTCTGCCAATACATCTGAAATTCCCTACACAATTAGAAAACTCCCCTATTGCTGGGGAGTTTTTTGTGTAATGAATGTCTGTACGAGTAATCTTTTGCTATTGGGTGCCTATGGTAATATTTATGTTGTTTAATAAGTAATTCAAATAATAGAACCATTATTATAAGATTACTAATTAATTTGTTCATAACAGGGGAATCTTACATAAATAAACTCGAAAAATGTCGTTAATTATTTTGTAAAACGTTGCCCAAGCTATCATTGTGTCGTATGATAATTACATATGAAAAAGAATTTTATTACTGAGTTCATTTACATACTAAAAACTAATCTTATCAAGGAGTGAGGATATAATGAATATTACAATATATGACGTTGCAAGAGAAGCCAATGTCTCCATGGCAACAGTATCACGTGTTGTTAATGGAAATCCAAATGTCAAACCTACTACGAGGAAAAAAGTCCAGGATGCGATTGAGCGATTGGGATACCGCCCAAATGCAGTCGCGCGTGGGTTAGCTAGTAAAAAAACAACAACTGTTGGTGTTATTATCCCAGATATCTCAAGTATCTTTTTTGCTGAACTAGCTCGCGGAATTGAAGATATTGCTACTATGTACAAATATAATATTATTTTAAGTAATTCAGATCAAAACAAAGACAAAGAATTGCATCTATTAAATACAATGCTTGGAAAACAGGTGGATGGAATTATTTTCATGGGTGGCCATATAACACCTGAGCATGTAGCAGAGTTCGAGAAATCACCAGTACCAATAGTTATATCTGCTTCAATGGAAGAATCTAATACTATTCCTTCTGTAAATATTGACTATGCGCAAGCAGCAGAAGATGTTGTAACGTATTTAATTGAAAAAGGACATACAAAAATTGGCTATGTTGCAGGCCCGTTAGCTGACTCTATTAATGAAAAATTGAAGTTTGCAGGGTATAAAGCAGCATTAGATAAAGCAGGTGTTCATTTAGATGAATCACTTGTCATTGAAGGTGATTATACTCACGATTCTGGTATCGAAGCTATTGAGAACTTACTAAATGGGGATACTGTACCAACTGTAGTTTTTGCAGCAAACGATGAAATGGCGTTAGGTGTGATTCATGGTGCTCAAGACCAGAATTACATCATCCCTGATCAGTTAGAGGTTATTGGATTTGATAATACTAGACTTGCAACTATGGTACGTCCACAACTGACAACAGTTGTACAGCCAATGTATGATATTGGAGCTGTTTCCATGAGATTACTAACAAAGTATATGAATAAAGAACAGGTAGAAGATCACTGTGTTGTTTTACCACATAGAATTGAATTTAGGCACTCAACAAAATAAAAAACTAGCCGATATATAGAGTAAGATAAATTTTATAATCTTATTCTTAAGTGGCCAATATACGGTCCTAAAGAAAATTCACAAGGTCGTTATATAGGGAGAGGGCTATGAAAAAATCAGACATTTTTACTCCTATTGGGCTAGTACTTGGCATTATTATGATTTCATTCGGTATTATTAGTGGTGGCGGAGCATCAGGATTTTTATTCTTTATTGATATCGCTTCTATTGTTATCGTTATAGGTGGAACGATTGCAGGACTGCTAACGAGCTTTCCACTAAATGCTATGAAATCATTACCAAAGGTTATTAAGCAAGCGTTTAGTGTGGACAACCATGACTTGCGAACTCTTATCCAAACGTTTGTAACTCTATCAGAAAAAGCAAGAAGAGAAGGACTTTTGGCTCTTGAAGCAGAGATTGAAAATGTAGAGGACAAATTTATTAAGAAAGGTGTTCTTTTAGCAATTGACGGGATAGAGCCTGATGTTATTAATGACATCATGAACGCAGAAATAATTGCGATGGAAGAACGTCATTCTAAAGGCCGTAATATTCTTGAAAAAGGTGGAGAAATAGCTCCATCTTGGGGAATGATTGGGACACTTGTAGGACTTGTTCTAATGCTTCAAAACTTAGATGATCCGGCCTCTTTAGGTCCTAACATGGCTATAGCAATATTAACAACGTTATATGGATCGTTACTAGCTAACGTTTTCTTTATTCCTATGGCAAATAAGCTAGCACTAAAAACCGAACAAGAGGTTTTTTATAAGCAGGTTATTATTGAAGGTGTAATCGGAGTTCAATCTGGCCAGAATCCAAAAGTACTTGAGGAAAAATTAAGTGCATTTTTATCTGATGAAGAACAAGCAAAAGCTGGCAACGATGAAGTGCTAGAGCAAGAGGAGCTAGTGACAAATGAAGCGTAGAGAGGGAAAGAAAGCTAAGAGTAAGGGTGCTCCACTGTGGATGGTAACCTTTTCTGACTTAGTAACGCTCATACTAGTGTTCTTTGTTTTATTATTTTCAGTGTCACAAATTGATGTTATTAAATTACAGGCCGTTGCTGAATCTTTTAGAGAACGACAAATCTTTCAGTTTTATCCTTCACCTGTACCTTTTGAGAATCCTTCTGAGCAGACTGTTATCGATCGATCTAATAGTGATACCGATACAAAGGCTGGAAACGAAGATACTATAAATGATAATAGAGAACAGGCGAAGGATGAGACGACGACAAATGATCAGTCACAAAGTGAGGACGAGTCGTTAGAAAACCTTCTTACGGATGTGCAAGATTTTTTAGATACTAACGATTTAAATGATGTTATATTAGCGTCAAGAACAGAGCGTGGAGTCGTCTTAGTACTGCAAGAAAATGTATTATTTAATTCTGGTGATGCGAACTTATTGCCATCTGCCCTACCATTTTTAGAAAAGGTTGGGACGCTACTTTCTAATATACCAAATGAAGTGAAGGTAGAGGGACACACAGATAATCGCCCCATTACCACAGCTAAATATCCATCGAATTGGGAGTTGTCTGCTGCAAGATCGAGTAGTGTGATACGATATTTACTTGCAAATAATAACCTATCACCGGATCGTTTCGTTGCAGTTGGATACGGTGATACTGCACCTGTAGTGCCTAATATAAGCCCGGAAAATTGGCAGATAAACCGCAGAGTTGAAATCGTTATAACGAATTCAGATTCTAGCAATGAGTAAGCGCAGACTCAAGAGAGTTCTGCGCTTGTTTGCGTCCTAATTATGTTGCTTTGCTGCTATGGTTCCTGATAGGTAGTAATGCTTTTGTTACAGTCTGTGCATTTTTTTCGGTAATTTCAGAGCGACGTGGAATTGGTTTGTAAATGTCATGTTTATCTTCCCACTCACATGCCATTTTGACAGGAGCTTGTAGTTGCCACTTAGACAACCAATTAGCTGGAAGGGGACCGTTTATATTACGTTCGTTCATCATCTCAAGCCAAATAAATGACCAAGCTCTTGGAACAACTCGCCAAATATCGTATCCGCCACCCCCAACTGCAATCCATCTTCCATCACAGTGTTTATGTGCTATTTCATGAGCCAACTTAGGAATTTCACGATATATTTTTATTGTTGATGATAGATGTGTGAGAGGGTCATAATAATGAGAATCTGCTCCGTTTTGAGTAAATATTATGTCTGGCTTAAAAAAGTCAGCTACCTCACGCAGTGCTGTTGAATAGGTATCTAGCCAGGAATCATCCTCTGTAAAAGCATCTACAGGAATGTTAAAAGAAAACCCATACCCCTTTCCTTGACCTCGTTCATTTACGTTTCCGGTACCTGGAAACAAATAGCGTCCTGTTTCATGAATTGAAAACGTACAAACATCAGGATCATCATAAAAAGACCACTGCACACCATCCCCATGATGAGCATCAGTATCTACGTAAAGTACTCGGAGACCATATTTTTCTTGAATGTATTTAATGGCAACAGAGCTATCATTGTATATACAAAAGCCTGATGCCTTCCCCCGAAAGCCATGGTGAAGGCCACCCCCTAAGTTGAGAGCATGTGTCGCTTGCCCACTTAAAACACTATCGACTGCTGTTAATGTGCCTCCGACTAGCCAAGCACTAGCTTCATGCATATTAGGGAATATCGGGACATCTTCTGTTCCTAGTCCGTAATTCAAAGCAACTTCTTCAGACAATTCCCCTTGCCCAGCTTTTTTTACAGCCTCAATATATGCCTTATCATGAATTAATTGGAGTTCTTCATCTGTTGCCATTCGAGGGGGAATTATTTGTTCATCTGATAAAGCATTCACTTCTCGTAATAACTCGTATGTCATAGTTACACGCTTTTGATTAAATGGATGATGTTCGTTAAACTTATATGTTTCAAACTGGTCAGAATAAACAAACACGCATTTCTCACTCATGATAAGACTCCGGTACACTAGGCCATAATACTGTATAGCCTTCTTGTTTTAAGCCAGCTATGATTTTTAATGGATTTATAGTTTGCACACGAAAAACAAGAATTTTGTATCGTTCATCCTTATCAGGATATACAAGAACACTTGATATATTTGTATTCAAGTCGCGAAAAACTGTTGCGACCTCGCAAAGCATACCAGCCTTATTTTTAACTTTAACCTCGATATGTGAGCTTGGCTGATGAGCACCAGTTAATTGAACCAAAGTATGAAGCATATCTGTCTCAGTTACGATACCTACAACCATTCCGTCTTTCACAATAGGTAGACAACTAATGCGATGTTCATAAAATAATGCAGCAACTTCTTCAACAAAATCAAGTGGGCTGCCTGTAATAACATCTGTTGTCATTAATGATTGTAAAGGTTGTTGTAAGTCATCGGCAAATTCGTTAGTGTGGAAAATGGAAGGACTTGCGTCGCGAACATCTCTATCAGAAATAATTCCGACGAGTTTATTATCTTCGTTAATAATTGGGACGTGACGGATTCGTTTTGAATTCATAAGTTCAATAGCCGTTGCTATTGTGTCGGTAGGTGTTAAACAAGCAACTTCTGTTTTCATTATTTCTTCTATAATCATACAAAATTCCTCCCTAGTTACAGTCGTAAAGCTTAAGAGAGTTCTATGTTGCTAGATTACATTAGTACATGAAACGATTCATAAAACGAATTCGATCGAACCGTTGAATAGATTCATTATCCACTCGTTTACCAATCCGAACCATTAAACAGTTAGCTGGATGAGAACTGATTTCTGGGTCATCAGTGGCAAACCACTCTAAGCCACCGGCATTCATCATTTTTTCCATGATTTTGCGGTATTCCCACACGTTTAAGCCAGTTCCTTTTAAGTCCCAATGCCAGTAGTATTCAGTTGTAATAATAATATAATCCTGCATGGCATCGTCCATCATGGAGACTTGTAATAGATTTTTTCCTACAGCACATCCACGAAATTGTGGAATAACCTCAATGGCGCCCAATTCTATCATATTCTCAAGCTTTGCTTCAGACCAACGTTCTAATGGGTCAGGATATAAAAAAGTTACATATCCAATAATTGTATTATGGTGACGTGCCACTATAATCCGACCTTCAGGTAAATCAGCTATCTCAGAAATTGCTTTATGTTGCTGATGTGGTTGACGGAAGGCAACTAAGTCTTTATGAAATTCAAAGGAGGCAACTTTTTCTCCTGACAAAGGTCCTTCAACAATAATGGTGCCTTGGGGTGTTTTAAGCTCCTTCGCATTATATGTTTTTATATGTTCCAACAGATTTTCACCACCTAATAATCATTTACTTATCACTATTATACATAAAAATAATTAAATAAAATTGAATTCACAAAATTTTTAGTTTTGACCATCTACATAGTTTTAAAGATGTTAAACTATAACAAATTAGTGATGGGAGTAGCACAAATAGTTATAACGCTGACCTCAATTCATTTCTTAATACGTAAAAGGAATCTGTAAGCAATAGAAATTACTAAACAAAACCGAGAAAGCATGCCTTATTAACCATTATATGTTTCCATACATTATGAAGAAAGAAATAAGCATAAGTATGTTAAGCTCTCTAATTTTACATAAAAAATTAATTTGATTTGTTCTATTTAAATATATTTCGTAAATTATTATTTAATATTAAAAAAATTGAGAAAAAACAATATATATACTATACTATAATTGAATAAGTTTACATAAAGGGGGAATATGTAGATGAAAGTGGAAGCGCTGCCAGTGGCGCAAGGGGATTTTAATTTAAAAAATTATGAGGAAGAGTGTAGGTCATTTTCATGGGGAGAAACAGAAAAATATTTTTCATGGTCTGAAACTGGTAGAGTAAACTTAGCTTATGAGGCGATAGATAGACATGCAAAAGGCTTCAGAAAAAATAAAGTTGCTCTTTTTTATCGAGACCCAGAGCGCAATGAAAAGTATACTTTTAAAGAAATGATGGAGTTGTCTAACAAAGCGGGGAACGTATTAAAGCAAGTTGGAGATGTTGAAAAGGGAGATCGAGTTTTTATCTTTATGCCTCGATCACCAGAGTTGTATTTTACAGTACTAGGTGCTATAAAACTAGGTGCTATAGTTGGGCCACTTTTTGAAGCATTTATGGAGGGGGCTGTTCGTGATCGTTTACAGGATAGTGAAGCAAAGGTTCTCGTAACAACACCTGAATTGCTAGAACGTGTACCAGTAGATGAGCTAACGGCACTTAAGCATGTTATTTTAGTAGGAGATAACATCGAAGAAAAAGACTGTTATTTAGACTTCCACAAGTATTTTGCAACAGCTAGTACAAAGCTCGATATAGAGTGGGTTGATCGCAAGGACGGTCTTATTTTACATTATACGTCAGGCTCTACTGGAAAACCAAAAGGTGTGTTACATGTTCATAATGCTATGATTCAGCACTATCAAACTGCTAAATGGGTTCTTGATTTAAAAGAAGATGATATATATTGGTGTACTGCAGATCCAGGTTGGGTAACTGGAACATCATACGGTATTTTTGGTCCGTGGTTAATGGGAGCCACGAACGTGATTTTAGGTGGACGATTTAGACCTGAATTATGGTACGAAGCAATTGCTGACTTAGGTGTGACAGTATGGTATAGTGCACCAACAGCATTTCGTATGCTAATGGGTGCGGGAGATGAGCTTGTTAAGCAATATGACTTATCTTCATTACGTCATGTTCTTAGTGTGGGAGAGCCTTTGAATCCTGAGGTTGTTCGTTGGGGTGTAAAAGTATTTAATTTACGAATCCACGATACGTGGTGGATGACTGAAACGGGTGGACAATTGATTTGTAACTATCCGTGCATGGAAATTCGCCCTGGTTCCATGGGGAAGCCTATTCCAGGCGTTAAGGCAGCTATTGTTGATGATCAAGGTAACGAGTTACCACCGTTTAGAATGGGGAATCTCGCAATTAAAAAAGGTTGGCCATCCATGATGCATACTATTTGGAATAACAAGGAGAAATATGAATCATACTTCATGCCTGGTGATTGGTATGTGTCCGGAGATTCAGCTTATATGGATGAGGATGGTTACTTTTGGTTCCAAGGTCGAATTGATGATGTTATTATGACATCTGGAGAGCGGGTTGGACCGTTTGAAGTTGAAAGTAAGTTAGTAGAACACCACGCAGTAGCAGAAGCAGGTGTTATTGGAAAGCCTGACCCTGTTCGTGGTGAAATCATCAAAGCATTTATTGCTCTCCGCGATGGCTACGAGCAATCTGATGAGTTGAAGGAAGAAATTCGTCAATTTGTAAAAAAAGGATTAGCAGCACATGCTGCACCACGTGAAATAGAGTTCCGAGATAAATTGCCAAAAACTCGAAGTGGTAAGATTATGCGTCGTGTGTTAAAGGCTTGGGAGCTTGACTTGCCAACAGGCGATCTATCTACGATGGAAGACTAAGTGGAAAGTAAAAAGAAGCGCAAGGTAATTACCTTGCGCTTTTCCTATTAACATTAAAGAAAAAATAAGGTTTTTAACCTAGATTAGTATCTAGCTCCAGCCCTATCCCGACGAGGTCTTAAGTCGTCTCCTTTGGTGAAGACCTTTCCTGCGGAGAACGTCTTAAGCTGGTCGGGAATGAGCAAGGCGCTTCGCTTTTCTTAATTATATTAGTTGTCGCCACCAACGGGAGGTGGGAAAATTGGCGGTAATAGCGAACCAGGGTCATCATTGTTTCCTTCTTCAGGAGTGTCTTCATTCTCTTCATCTTCTGGATTGTCTTCATCAGATGGTGGTTCTTCCTCATCGATAGGATCAATTGGTTCCTCAGGCTCTGGCTTTTGTGTGTCAAAGCTTCCTACTTTTATTAAATCGTATTCAGTGGCCATTTGACCAAGAATATCCACTGGTATTACATAGTATGCTGCTGGTGCATTAGATGGTAGCGTATAAGATAACTCATCTCCATCTGCGACTATGCTAGCTAATAGCTGTGGATCAGCACCTGCATATTGTAAAGAGAACACGCGATATCCGATAATATCTTGCTCAGGATGAGCAGGCCATGTAATTTGATTATCGGATATTTTCACTTCACCTAGTATAGCGGGCACTTTTCCATTTTCCTCAAGAGGTGTGGCCTTTGGTACAACAATATTAGCCCACTTATCTCTATTTGGTAATAATTGACTTGAGTCCTCTAAATATTCGAGCTCTAATTCAATAAGATACTCAGGATTAATCATCAAACCTGTTTGAATAAAATCTTCTGGTGTTGTTTCAGTTGCAGCATAGGCTTCGCCATTTACTCTCACATATGAACCTTCAATTAAATTATCATCTACTTCAGTAGGAATGGACTCAAGTGTAAACATGTCAGTTTCAATTAAGTCAGCCTCTTTACACAAATCAGATGGTAATAAGCCTGATACAGCACAGTAAGAACGTTGTACAATTCCACCGGGCATTTTAAAGCGCTCTTTAGGTGCAATTAACTCGGGATTAATCTCGTATGCACCGTTAATTAAGTCAGCCCATAACCCTTTATTGCGTCTTGAGTATAGACTCTTGTTTAATGGTTTATTATGATCATAGCCGTTCCAAATACCGAATGTAACGTTAGGGTTTGTAGCAACAAACCATGCATCATAGAAGTTATGACCTGTTCCTGTTTTTCCAGCCCAATCAGCTTGGAAATTAAGTCTTCCCGGTATATCGGCTGCTGTTCCTCGCAACACCACATCGCGCATCATATCAAGAGTTAAAAAGGCAGTCTGTTCAGAGAACACTGTAACAGGTGTAATCTCGTGTTCATAGATTACTTCGCCGTCTTTTGTTTCTATTTTTTCTATCATATAAGCATCAATAAATTTACCACCATTTGCGAATGTAACGTATGCATTCGTGTTTTCCTCAACAGATACGTTCCCGTTCATAGATCCAATGGCAAGTGAAGGAATATAATAGTCTTCTTCTGTTAATCGTGAGAAGCCCATTTTTTGTAAATATTTAGCAGGCCGTTGGTCTAAAATACTCATATAGGTACGTATAGCAGGGATATTATATGATTGCTGCAATGCATAACGGGCAGATGTAAGCCCGTGGAATTTATAGTCATAGTTATTTGGCCCTTTGTCGGAATCTCCCCATTGAATGTTCATTTGAACATCAGGAATAACAGTACCAGGAGATATCTTACCTAATTCAATAGCTGGTGCATACACTGCTAACGGCTTCATAGTTGACCCATTCGAGCGCCATGCATCTGTAGCATGATTCACGTTTGAACGATTGTAATCACGTCCGCCTACAAAGCTAATTATTTTTCCTGTTTTATTCTCAATTAGCATGGCCCCAACTTCTACCGGCTCCATAATAATTTCTTCTTCTCCTGTTTCAGAGTTAATAATAGCTTGAGGTTTATCTTCTCCGTAATTGTCATATTCATTTTTAATTACTTGCATCTTGTCATATATATCTTTATCAATAGTTGTAAAAATACGATATCCATTTTGACGCATATTTCTATCAGCTTTTATAAAATATTCATTGCGTAGCTTATCGTCCGTATCAAGGTCTGACTTTTGATAGCCATCCCTTTCAGCAAGAATTTCAGCAAGTATTTCTTTTGCCCTAAGCTCAATTTCCATTGTTAAATATGGATATTTTTCAATAGGTGATTTTTTAGGGGTTGCTAAATTCCCTACGATATCGTAGTTTAATGCACTTTGATATTGCTGATTTGTAATTTTATCTTCCTTTAGCATCCGTGATAAGACGTATTCCAATCGGTTTAATCCGTACTGAAGGCCTTCAGGAGATTTAAGCTCCCCATTATTTTTGAATGGAGTATATCGAGATGGACTTTGAACCATTCCAGCAATATAAGCAGACTGAGCTAAATTCAAATCTTTCGCGTCTATGCCAAAGATCCCTTGCGCAGCGGTTTGCACCCCTGCTATATTCCGACCGGATGAATTACGTCCAAATGTTGCAACATTTAAATATGCTTCTAATATTTGTTCTTTCTTAAAGAACTGTTCAAGTCTTAATGCTAAAAGCATTTCTTTTGCTTTACGATCGAATGTTACCTCATTAGTTAATATTTGTAGCTTTATAAGCTGTTGAGTTAGTGTACTACCACCTGAACGAGAGCCAGAATTTGTAGCTTCCTGTAATAACGCACGAAAGATTGCTTTTGGTACAACACCATTGTGTTCCCAGAAATATTCATCCTCAGTGGCTATAAGGGCATCTATTACGTATGGAGACACATCCTGTAACCTTGCTTCTTCTCGATCAAGGTCTGAACGTAGCTTTCCTAGATATTGATTGTTCGCAAAAAAGAGTTCAGTAGTTTCCTCGTAGTTGTAGATATCCTTTTCCATACTTTCAAAGGCACGGATTGGCTCGTCCTTAACTAAAGATGCAAAATAACCGGCACCAACACCGCCACCAAAGGATAATAAAATAAGTCCAAACACTATAAATATTAACAACAAATTCCATATAACTTGATATGTAATTCTATAGCTTTTTATTATAGTTGGATTGTTGAGTGTGCTTTTCCATTGTTGCAAACGCTCCAACCAATTCAGCAGTGTGTCCTTCATCAAATGATCCCCCCAAAATCTCATAATATTATACCATATGAAAGGAGCTTTCATATAGGAAAGTTTTGTATCACAATTTTCATGTGATAATAAGGTAAATGCTAATTTTTAGTAACTATTGACACGGGGAATTGTTTTATGATAATGTAAGCAAATCAATAGTAAATTATGCTATGAAAGAATTGAAGTAGTTTCTATCTTCCTGTTAATAGAGAGCTGACGGTTGCTGCAAGTCAGTACAGAGATAGTAACGAATTACGTTTCCTGAGCATTCTCGTTTTGAGACGGCGACACACCGTTATGTGATAGAGCGACGGCTTTAAACTTAAGCCGTAAGTTGGGTGGTACCGCGAATTACATCGTCCCTTCGATTATATCGAAGGGGCGTTTTTTATTTTAAATGGAGGTGGAGATTTAAAATGAGTCTAATAGAGGATTTGAAATGGAGAGGTATTATTTACCAACAAACAGATGAAGAGGGCATTAGTGAAGCGTTAAGTAAAGAGATGGTGTCTTTATATTGTGGAATTGATCCAACAGGTGACAGTATGCATATTGGCCACTTGTTACCATTTCTCACGTTAAGACGTTTTCAACAAGCTGGTCATCGACCAATTATCCTTGTTGGTGGTGCAACAGGATTAATTGGTGATCCTAGTGGGAAAAAAGAAGAACGTCAATTGCAAACGATTGAACAAGTTCAAGACAATGTGCAAAGCCTGCAAAAGCAGCTAGCGAAAATTTTTGATTTTGATGGTGATAGTGGGGCTGTCATGGTTAACAATTTTGACTGGGCTGGCAAAATGGATCTCGTAACGTTTTTACGCGATTACGGAAAGCATATTGGTGTGAACTACATGCTTGCTAAAGATACCATTTCTTCAAGGTTAGACACTGGTATCTCATTTACTGAATTTACGTACACCATTTTGCAAGCTATTGACTTCTACCATTTATATGAGAATCATAATTGTAAAATACAACTTGGTGGATCTGATCAATGGGGGAACATTACTACAGGTTTAGAGTTAATTCGCAAAATGAGTGCGGAAGGTTCTAAAGCTTACGGGCTAACGATTCCACTCGTAACAAAATCAGATGGTACTAAATTTGGTAAAACAGAAAGTGGTGCGGTGTGGTTAGATCGAGACAAAACGTCACCATATGAATTCTACCAATTTTGGATCAATACATCAGATGCAGACGTTATTAAATACTTGAAGTACTTTACTTTCCTTTCAAAGGAAGAAATAGAAGCGTTAGAGCAATCATTTGAAGCAGAACCTCATTTGCGTGCAGCTCAGAAAGCTCTGGCTGAGGAGATGACACGTTTAATTCATGGTGAGGAAGCTCTTCAACAGGCCATTAAAATTACACAAGCACTATTCAGCGGTGAAGTAAAAGAGTTGTCAGCTGAAGAAATTGCCCAGGGTTTTAAAGATGTTCCATCTTTTTCAGTTGAAGGCACAGAGGAATTACGCTTAGTCGAATTATTGGTAGATGCTAAAATTGTTTCCTCGAAAAGACAAGCACGAGAAGACGTTCAAAATGGTGCTGTATACATCAATGGTGATAGAGTTACTGAATCTAATTATACATTATCGGATGCTGATCGCATCGAAGGTCAATTCACCATTATCCGCAGAGGTAAGAAGAAATACTTTTTAATTAAGTACTAAGGCAACTATGAAGAGAGTCCTTTTAACGGGATTCTCTTTTTAGCTAGTAATCAAGTTTGCATAGAGATAAACTGCGATGTATGAAGATAAAATAATGAAAAAAGCATGAAAAAACCCCCTCTTGAAACGAAGTTTCAAGAGGGGGTCTATTATCGTATGTCTAAAATTAACGGCTGTAGAACTCAACGATAAGTGCTTCGTTAATTTCAGCAGGAAGCTCAGAGCGCTCAGGTAAACGAGTGAAAGTACCTTCAAGTTTATCTGCATCAAAGCTTAAATAGTCAGGTACGAAGTTGTTCACTTCAATTGCTTCCTTAACGATTGTAAGGTTACGTGACTTTTCACGAAGTGTAATTGTTTGACCAGGCTTTACGCTGTATGATGGGATATCAACGCGTGCTCCATCCACCATTACGTGACCATGGTTAACAATTTGACGAGCTTGGCGACGAGTACGTGCTAAGCCAAGACGGTATACTAAGTTATCAAGGCGTGATTCAAGAAGAACCATGAAGTTCTCACCGTGCTTACCTTGAATTTTAGCAGCTTTATCAAATAAGTTACGGAATTGACGCTCATTTACACCGTACATATGACGAAGCTTTTGCTTTTCTTGTAATTGTAAACCATACTCAGAAAGCTTACGACGACTTTGACCGTGTTGGCCTGGTGCGTATGGACGCTTTTCTAATTCTTTTCCTGTACCACTTAATGAAATCCCAAGACGACGAGATAATTTCCAGCTTGGACCTGTATAACGAGCCATGAATGACTCCTCCTTTAATGTTTTTATTTTTGGTAAAATAAAAACCAGTAGCAACTAAATATACATGGTCATTTTGTTTTCATGTATCCTCGCTCTAGCAGCTAAGAGTTACACGATACACCTCCTATTATGATGATAGGGGAACAAAATGATAACACATATCCATTGCTTAGGCTGCAATATTTTACACAACGACCATTATATGATTTTTATAGATTAAAGTCAAGAAAATCTCGAAATTAGTGATTTGTGTGATATAATGATTTAGAAACTTGTTCTCTAGTAGACATTAAATAGCGCCGGGTGATGTAATGAAAACACGCGAACTCTTATTATTACAGTTAAAAGCAAATTTATTAGAATCAATTCTTCTTTGTAACGAGAACCAAATATCATTTCAAACAATGTTGAATAAAATTATAGCAATTATCGCACAAGAGTGTAAAGCCGAGGTAGTTGCTTTCTACACTTATGATAACTGGGGTCAAGGTTTTATTAATTACAATGGAACGACTAAAAAAGATGACATAGCGCTTGAAGGCAATGAACTTACTATGTGCAGAGGGTTAGTGAATGATAAGAAGGACTCAACGATCATTCATGGTCCTTCACATGTGTCATGTTACATACCGATACGCTATGATAAATTAGTAGCAAGTGTTGTTAAAATAAACTATCCACAATTACCACCATACTTTGACGAGACGTTTGTTTATGAACTAACAAGTTTACTTGCCTATTTATCATCTAAAAAGTATGTAACAATCTCAAAAGTTACATCAGATGAAAAACGATATGAACATCTGTATCGAGTCACATCTAAGTTTCATTCATCTATGAATATCGACGATGTATTGCTTGAGGTTATTCGTGCATTGAAGGAGATTTATCCAACCTTCTCATATCAACTATTACTTTCTCATGATAATTCGAAAAATGCTGATTTACCGATTACATATTTAGATTATGACGGGGAATATACGAATCAAGCTACTATGCAAGCTTTTGTAACAGGGGATGTACAAATTGAAGATTTGTTACATGAAAAGAAATCAATATTGTATGCTCCACTAAAAGGTAAACAAGGTGTTTACGGTGTCTTACAAGTAATAGCCTCTAATGCTATTATGTTTCCAAAGCAAGAAGTTGGATTTATCACTTTATTAGCGAATACGGCAGGTAGTGCTTTAGAAAATGCACAATTATACGAGCAATCCCGAAGATTAATTACTGATTTGCAGTTAATAAATGAAGCTTCTCATAAGTTGAATTCTAATTTACGATTAACGGAAACAATGACATATTTATGTGAGCAAATGAAGACGTCTATTTGGGCAAATGAAGTAGGGTTTATATTACTAGCAGATAACGATGAAGTTAAAGTTATTCCAGAAAGTACTTCATTCTTTCATGGTGAGGCAGCACTTACTACTATTCAATTTGTCATTGATAAAGTCAAAACCGATAAAGAGGCTCTATTTGTTGGTGATATCATGCACTACAATATTGAGCAAGACCAACCCTATCGCTCACTAATGGCAGTACCTATGGTTCAAGGGGACGCTTTTAAGGGTGTCACAATTGTACTCCACGAAAAGCCGTATTATTTTTCTTTTGAGACGTTTAAGCTGATGCAATCGCTTATACATCACTCAACATTAGCCTTTGCCAACTCAATCCTTCGGGAGGAATTAGAGCTACTCGTCATTACGGATCATTTAACGCAGTTATATTCTAGAAAACATCTTGATGACTCAATTGGTCGATCTATGAAGAATGATCCTAACGGTACATTCTTATTAATAGATATTGATGACTTTAAAAAGATTAACGACACGTATGGTCATCAGACTGGTGACAAAATTATTATTCAAGTAGCCAATATTATAAAAGATAACATTCGCGATACAGATTTTGGTGCTCGATGGGGTGGAGAAGAGCTGGCTATCTACCTTCCAAAAGTTGACTTGGAAATTGGCACTCAAATTGCAGAAAGACTAGTTGAAAAAGTGAGAGAATTAACGGAACCTACTGTAACAGTCTCGTGCGGTGTTAGTTATTGGCATGCCGAACGCCAAGACTCGGTTAAACGACTATTTAATAGAGCAGACGAAGCTCTTTATATAGCAAAACGTAATGGGAAAAATCAAGTTCACATTTTAGAACCAAATATAACGGTATGAAAAAGGATGTGCATTAAAGTGTTAAACACAACACTTGACGCACATCCTTTTGGGTAGCAAAAACTATCTTACCTTATTTCAAGTTATCACAAAGTACAGAGGCAAACTGTTCTAAGTACTTCAAATCGATATTGTCAAAGCGAGAATGAATAGGGCTATCAATATCTAACACACCTATTACTTCTCCTTCGGCAATAAGAGGTATTACTATTTCTGATTTAGATGCTGCATCGCAAGCTATATGTCCTGGAAATGCATGGACATCTTCAACTACATATGCTTTTTTATGAAGAGCAGCAGATCCACAAACCCCTTTTCCGAATGGAATCCGCACGCAAGCTGGTAAGCCTTGGAAAGGACCAAGTACTAATTCGTCACCTTCACGTAAGTAAAAACCCACCCAGTTGATATCCTTTAGAAATTGATTTAATAAAGCAGATGCATTTGCTAAATTAGCAATGACATTAGCCTCTCCTTCTATTAATGCTTCAATTTGTTTAATAACTAAAGTATAATTTTCTTCTCGTGATTGTGTATATCCTTCGACATGAAACACAATAATCCCCTTCTTTCTAACAATATTTGATTAAATAGTACGCGTTACGTATGAATTTGTCGAGAGAAACATAGAGGAATCTAATAGATCAATTCGAATAAGTTTATAAAGCTGTCGTTCTGGAAGGAGTTATTATATGTATGACTTTATCTAATAAAGATACGAAACAAGCAATCATTGATGCAGCTATTCGTTTATTCACAACAAAAGGGTACGCCGATACGTCAGTAAGAGATATTGCGATGAAAGCTAAAGTAAATGTAGCGACTATTTCTTATTACTTTAACGGAAAACAGGGACTACTAGAAAGCTTGTTAACGAACTTTTATGAACAATATATTAATGTTATGGAATCAGTACTTAAACAGAGCCTTGATAACAATAGTCCAAGAGATACGCTCATTTGTTTAGTGCACAATGTCTTTGAATATCAAAAAAAGAACCCACAGTTAACGCGCCTTGTAGTTCGTGAGTTATCATTAGATAATGTGTTGATACGAGAAATTATGTCTACTTATTTAACAAAGGAAAAATTTATTATAAAAAGCTTACTTGAAAAAGGAGTTGCACATGGTCAATTCCGCAAAGTAACACTGTCTTTGTTTCTTATGCAATTAAAAAGTCTATTGTCAATGCCGTTTTTGCACAGTCATTATCTAATAGAGGTTTTACACATACAGTCACACGACAAGCATACATGGCATTTATTTGAAGAAGAAGTTATAAATTGGCTGGAATTAACACTTTTTATCTACCCTTCAAAACAAGTAAGCTAAATAAAGTGAAAACTTCTATTTAATAAGTGCGTTTACAAGTGCTTCGTAATGTTGACCAACACCTTGCGCAGCATGCGCATCAGACCCATATACGAGAGGAATGTTTCGCTTTATTGCTTCTTTAACAACCCATGGCGCAGGGTATGACTGCTTGCAAAGTGGTTTACTTATCCCTGCTCCATTATAGTCAAGCTCATAACCTTCCGCTTTTATATCATCTAGTAGGGAGAGAATGGTGCTTTCAAATGATTCTGTGGATGCGAATTTTTTCTGGAATTTGTTGACTAGGGTAATATGTCCTAGTCTTTTTGGTTTGTATATTCCAAGGTCAGCTTTGATGGACGACTTAACAGTCGAGTAGTACTGACTATGAACGTTATCGACAGACCCATATATCTCAGCAATTCTAGCGAATTCATCTTCACTAAAATCAATGCAATAATAGTTGTTTGCTTTTTTTAGAAAATGAACAGACAAAATACTATCATTGAGATACGGTCCATATGTAGTAAGAAATTCTCGTGTTTGTTCCTCGTATCCTTCAATATAATCTATCTCTAAGCCAACATGTATAAGTATGTTGCTTTTATATTGCTGTTGATACGACTGAATGTCGTTTATGTAGTCTTCTAGTTGAGTGCGTAACATGGCACTATCTTTATCAGGTACGGGATCTATGAATCCATTCGGTAAAGGTGCATGTTCTGTGAAAGTTATAGTAGAAAAATTTAATTCAATAGCACGCTCAATATACATACGTAATGAGTCTTTTGAACCGTGTGGGCAATAAGGCGTGTGAATATGGCCATCTCTTTTCATAGTAAACCTCCCCAAAATGAAAAAAATGTCAGTTTTTGATAAAAAAAAATAAAAATGTAGTCAAAAAATGTCGTTCTCATGGTATCATAAAAACATCAATAGTTGTAGGCATTATACACAGTAATAACCTATTACATATTAAGCGAATCGCTAATGAAAATAGATATTTAACGGAATTATTGTGAGTCAGTTGTTACTATAGATTATCCATCGTGACGTTGAAAAAGCAACTATGACACACACGTAGCTCCAAAGAATTTTTAAGGAGGCTTATGATGGAAATTGCAATTGGAATCATTATATTCTTTTTACTGCTATTATCCTATGCTTTTTATACAAGGAGCAAAATATACAAACAAGTCGATAAGCTAGAGTCTTGGAAAATCGACATTATGAACAGACATATCACGGATGAAATGGCAGAGGTTAAGCAATTAAACTTAACAGGACAAGCAGAAACAATGTTTGAAAATTGGCGTAAAGAATGGGATGACATTGTGACGACAGTCATGCCGGAAGTAGAAGAGTGGCTGTTAGATTCTGAGGACTTCGCTGATAAATATCGATTTAAAATGGCAAGACAAGTGTTACGTAATATCGAGGCTGAACTACAGGATGTTGAAAATTCTATCTCACGCATTCTTAGTGAGCTAGATGATTTAGTAAGCAGTGAAGAAAAAAATCGCTCTGAAATTGTTGAACTAGAAAAAGATTATAGAGAATGCAAAAAATCGCTTCTAGCTAATCGTCATACTTTTGGGAAAGCTGAGTTGCGCTTAGAAGTTTTATTAGATGAGGCTAAGCAAACGTTTGAGTTGTACAGTGTATGTACGGATGAAGGAAATTATTTAAAAGCAAGAGAGCATGTTAAGTCTATTAGTGACACTTTGACTAATGTAAAAACATGTATGGAGCAAATACCACAGTTGCTTCATGAATGCCAAGTTATTCTACCGAATCAACTTGATAATATTAGTAATGGTCATGAGGAAATGCTGCAAAATGGTTATGTGTTAGATCATATTCCTGTAAAAAAAGAAATTGAAACGATGCAGAAGCTTCTAGAGCAATATGAACATCAAATCATAAAGATTGATATTGAACCAGTTAAAGAAGGAATAAACGAAATTAAGGATAAAATAGAACTTTTATATGACTTGTTAGAAAAAGAAGTCGTCGGTCGCCATTACGTGAATAATGAATTCGATAAAGCTAGTGAAAAAATTCATATGTTGCAAGAATATACAAATGATACGCGAAACGAGCTAAACTATGTTTTGCAAGGTTATCACCTTTCTGAAGAAAAGCTTGAGGATTATCGTCAAATGGAAAAAGAGGTTCAATTGATTGTGAATCGATTTACGCAGCTACATGGGAAAGTTGAACAGGACAATGTAGCATATTCGGCACTTCATGAAGAATTGAAAGAGTTGGAGGATTTAACGATTTCTTTAATAGAGCGTCTAAATGAATTTAAAGAAATGCTTGTTAATTTACGTAAGGATGAATTAGTGGCTCGGGAACAAATAGCAAAAATGCGTAAAAAGTTATTAGAATCCAAACATACACTAGAGCGAAGTAATTTACCGGGAATTCCTGATGACTATAAGCAGCTTCTTTCCACGGCAAAGGATGCCCTTCTTCGGGTATCTCACCAGTTAGAGCAAAAGCCATTAAATATGACGGCTGTTCATCAACTGCTTGAAGAAGCAAGCTTGATTGCAGAAAAAGTAACCGACACAACAAATGAAATGATTGAACAGGTTCTTTTAGTTGAGCAGGTGATTCAATATGCCAACCGCTATCGTCGCCATGACGTTTCTGTAGCGATTGGTTTAAGTGAAGCGGAAAATGCCTTCCGTCAATACAACTACCATCTAGCTCTAGAGCAAGCAGCAGCTACTTTAGAAAAGATCGAGCCTGGTGCTTTAAAGCGAGTTGAAGAAATACTGAAGGGTGAATAGGATGCTTCAAAAAATAACGCTAACCTTGATGAGTATTGTTTGCCTTGTTGTATGGGCTTTAGTATTTATTGTGATGGTCCAGCAGACTCC
Source organism: Bacillus sp. HMF5848 (assembly GCF_003944835.1). Lineage (GTDB taxonomy): Bacteria > Bacillota > Bacilli > Bacillales > HMF5848 > HMF5848. Next base: position 3,237,093 of record NZ_RWIV01000001.1, on the reverse strand, counting down.
ACAACAGCTAGTGAAAAAACATCATACACACTTGACAGCTATCAATTTCTTAACTCAACCAACACAGTGGCAACCTCTCGTTAAAGTAGATGAAGAAACTGTATTTAATAAAGACATAAAAGACAAAACCGCTACAACGCCAGACATATTACTTTCAAATGATTCTCAAGCAGTATCCATTGATGACTTATTAGTTGCACTAGGGCTTGAGTAACAATAACCCAAGGCTAACCTTCGTTAGTTTTGGGTTGTTTTTTTGACGTAGGCTGTGTTAAGGGTGAATGTTGATAACCGAGTGCAATGAAGCGAAAATCAACACCAAAGTTTAACAGCGTTGACGTAAAGAAATGTAAGAGATAGCTATTCATAAAAGGCATCACTAACTTCAAATCCATTACAATTTATTTTTTATCTGTAGGTTGATGTAGGTCCCCGCACATAACATATATACCTAATTGGTTAATTTTACAATAATATCATATCGTTCGTACGCTTTACTTTAATTAGTTTGTTTTGTTAATATACAAAAGTGTAACTTTTCGTGCGTACATAGAGGAGATGGTCGCTCTTGATATACTTAGATAATAGCGCTACAACAAGACCAGGCAGAGATGTATTACAAACCTTTCTTACAGTTAGTGAACAGTATTTTGCAAACCCATCATCCATTCATGGACTAGGGGTGAAAGCAGAACAATTATTACATGAGGCGAGACGTCAAGTAGCCAAGCTACTTATGGTCGACTCAAAAGAAATTATTTTTACATCGGGTGGCACTGAAGGAAATAACCTTGCCTTAAAAGGCGTTGCTTTAGCAAATAGTGCAAGAGGCAAACATATTATTACTAGTGAAGCAGAACATTCATCTGTAATAGAAGCATGTAGGCAGCTTGAAAAGCTAGGTTTTGAAGTGACTTACCTTCCAGTTAACAGTAACGGAGTAATTGAACTGGCAGCAGTTAAAGAGGCAATTCGAAATGATACGATTCTTATGTCACTTATTCATGTTAATAATGAAGTTGGTGTAATACAACCAGTTGAAGAAATAGGTAAATGGTTAGCTTTAAACTATACAGGAAAACGAAAAATCTTTTTTCATGTTGACAATGTGCAAGGTGTGGGAAAAGTACCGTTGAATTTAAATAAAGCACATATTGATTTATGCTCAATGTCAGCACATAAATTTCATGGCTTAAAGGGTAATGGAATTTTATTTGTGAATAAAGATGTCCGACTAGCAGCCATTGCGAGTGGAGGCGGTCAGGAGCGGAGTATACGTGCAGGTACAGAAAATGTTGCTGGAATTGTTAGTATGACTAAAGCGCTGCGATTAGCTTTAGCTGAGGATGTAACACGGATGCAAAACATGCAATATAGCTATGTTGAGGCATTGAAGAACATTCCTAATGTAGTCATTCATACAGTTCCACAAATAAGTGCACCACATATTATTAATTTTTCCATTCCAGGTGTGAAAGCTGAAGTATTTGTACATATGTTAGAAGAACATAATATTTATGTATCAACAACATCTGCTTGTTCATCAAGGCAACAAAAAGCAAGTCGAACTATCCTAGCTATGACGGGTGACCCTGTGCTTGCTAATAGTGCGATACGATTGAGTTTGTCTTCAGATAATACAATTGATGAAGTTGATCATGTTATTAAGGCTATAGAATTAACAATTAATAAGCTACGAAAGTAAAAGAGGAACTTATCATGGTATACGATCACATATTAATTAGATACGGTGAAATATCGACTAAAGGTAGAAATAGAAAAAGATTTGTCAGTCAGTTGCAAGCAAGACTGAAGGCACTATTGATTGAATATCCAAATGCATTTGTAAAACAATCACGTGACCGCATGTATATTGTGTTAAACGGTGAGCCACATGAGCCTATTATTGAAGCGCTCAAGCATGTTTTTGGCATTCAATCATTTAGTTTAGCTATCAAGACTGACAATAACATTGAACAAATAAAAGAAGCAGCATTAAAAGCGTTACATGATAGTGAAAAGACAATTACGACATTTAAAGTCTCTACTAGACGAGCTTATAAGCAGTTTCCACATGATTCAAATGAATTGAACCATATTATTGGAGGCCATATTTTACGACACACAAAGGATATTACTGTAGATGTTCATAATCCAGATATTAATGTAGGGGTAGAGGTTCGTGAACATGCAACGTATATAACGTGTGTTGTCATACCAGGTGCGGGTGGACTGCCACCAGGCTCTAGTGGTAAGGGACTGCTTATGCTTTCAGGTGGTATAGATAGTCCTGTTGCTGGATATTTAGCGATGAAACGTGGTTTAGAGCTTGAGGCTGTACACTTCTTTACGCCTCCATATACGAGTGAAAGAGCAAAGCAAAAGGTAATTGATTTAGCAGAGATGTTACAAGGGTTTAGTGGAAAAATGAAACTTCATATTGTACCATTTACTGAAATTCAATTGGCAATTAGTCAACAGGTTCCAGACAATTACGTTACGATATCAACTAGAAGAATGATGTTCAAAATAGCAGACAAAATTAGAAATCAAATTAATGGCTTAGCAATCGTAACAGGAGATAGTTTAGGACAAGTGGCAAGTCAAACATTAGAAAGTATGTTTGCGATAAACGAAGTTACTACAACACCTATTATAAGACCATTAATTACAACCGACAAAACGGAAATAATCAAAATAGCTAAAAACATTAACACATACGATATTTCAATTCGACCGTATGAAGATTGTTGTAGTATATTTACACCATCTTCTCCAAAAACAAAACCAAAGGTAGACAAAATAGATTTCTTTGAAAGCTTTGTTGACTTTGACGAAATGATTGACAATGCAATTGCGAATACGGAGATTATGGTCATCTCAAACCAAACTAAAATTAAATTTGAAGAATTGTTTTAAAAACATATAAAAGTAAAAATATACAAAATTACTGAATATTACCATTGAATCTTATGTATTAATCCATGTGCTATAACACAATCTATACTCACAAGGAGGTGAATAGCACATGGCACAACAAAACAGCCCAAACAACACAAACCAATTGCTTGTAGCTGGTGCTTCACAAGCGATTGATCAAATGAAATATGAAATCGCAAATGAATTTGGTGTTAACCTTGGTCCGGACACAACTTCTCGCGCTAACGGTTCAGTTGGGGGAGAGATTACAAAGCGTCTAGTATCAATGGCACAACAACAACTTTCTGGTGGTTCACAATATTAATAAAAAAAAATATAGATGGCTACAAGGACGAGCATTTGCGCTCGTCCTTTTCTGACGTTTAAAGAAAGCTTAAGCTTTTTAACCTAGATATGTGTCTAGCTCCAGCGCCTAGACAGTTTTTCATCTATGAATAATCTTCCTCGAGAATCTTGTGAAAAGCATGAAATGAAATATGATGCTTTTCACAGCTCGAGAATCTTAAGCCGTACCATTCGGAGGGAAGGTCCTTCCTGCGGGGTACGACTTAAGCTGGTCGGGGATGAGCAAGGCGCTTGTGTTTTCTCCTTATTTGTCGAAAGAACTAAAACTATATAAGTCGCATAAGTACGAGTAAGAAAAATGTCAAACGATTTAGACAGAATATGGGTGTAAAATATTTAGAATATTTTGTATAATTATATTGACATTAGGGGGAGGGAAACAAAATATGAAACAATCACAGTTAATTTCACCGGATTATTATAACCTTACGAGTGAAATGGACAAGTATGCAGAGGGTGAAGCGCGTATTGCACTTAAGTGGATGAATGAAGCTGGTGATTCAAAAACTATTACATATTCAAATTTACTAAAGAAAGCCAATAAAATTGCTAACGTATTACATAGTTACGGTTTAAAACAAGGCGACAAAGTTCTTGTTATGATCCCGAGGGTAATAGATGCATATACTGTTTATATAGGTGCAATAAAAGCAGGTTTAGTAGTCATTCCTAGCTCAGAATTGCTACGCACGAAAGATTTACAATATCGTATTAGTCACGGGGAAGTAAGTGCTATTATTAGTTATTATCCTTATGTTAATCAGTTTACAGCCATAGAAAAGATTGAACAGCTTCAGTTGTTCTCTGTAGGTGGTGCTGTGAATAATTGGAACAATTTAGATGATTTATCGGATAAAGCATCGTCTTTTTTTATCGCGGCAAATACGAAACGAGATGACATGGCTTTCTTATCGTATACATCTGGTACTACAGGGAATCCAAAAGGTGTAGTCCATACACATGGGTGGGCTTATGCACATTTACGCACTTCTGCAGCTAATTGGTTATGTATTAACGAAGGAGATACAGTATGGGCAACAGCTGGACCTGGCTGGCAAAAGTGGGTGTGGAGCCCGTTTCTTGCGACATTAGGCTCTGGTGCGACTGGTCTTGTATACCATGGCCGATTTGAACCTGAGAAATATTTGAAGATTATGGAGGAAAATGAGGTTAATGTATTATGCTGCACGCCAACGGAATATAGACTTATGGCAAAAGTTGAAGATTTGAAAAAATACTCGTTGACTGTTTTACATAGTGCCGTATCAGCCGGAGAGCCATTAAATCGTGAGGTCATTGAAACATTTAAAAAGCATTTCAATGTTACAGTTAGAGATGGATACGGTCAGACAGAAAACACGTTACTTGTTGGCGTCATGAAGGATATGGAAACAAAACCAGGATCAATGGGGAAACCAACCCCTGGAAATGTTGTTGACATTATTAATGAATATGGTAAACCTTGTGCAGTTGGTGAGGTCGGAGATATCGCAGTGCATTCTAGTACTCCGGCATTGTTTAAAGAATATTATAAAGATCCAGAAAGAACGTCCATGCAATTTCGTGGGGAATGGTATGTAACTGGTGATAAGGCAAAAAAAGACGAGGATGGATATTTCTGGTTTGAAGGTCGTGGTGATGATATAATCATAAGCTCTGGCTACACTATTGGACCATTTGAAGTGGAGGATGCTCTTGTTAAACACCCTTATGTAAAAGAATGCGCTGTAGTTGCTAGTCCAGATGAAATTAGGGGGCACATAGTAAAAGCTTTTGTAGTTTTACGAGATGGCGTTGATAAAAGTGAAGAGGCTATTACTATAGAGCTTCAAGAGCATGTGAAAAACCTAACAGCACCATACAAGTATCCTAGAAAAATTGAGTTTATGAAAGAGTTACCGAAAACAACTTCGGGTAAAATACGCCGTGTGGAATTAAGACAAAAGGAGCTGGCGTAGGTGTAGAAGATAAAAATTTTGTGAAACAAGTGCAATTCTCTTTTTTCTTTACAGATATAACCAAGGCTGATATAGTGTTATTTAAGAAAATATGTTGGGGAGCCAAGTGAACTTGGCTGAGAGGATACTGACTTGTATCGACCCGTTAACCTGATCTGGGTAATGCCAGCGTAGGGATGGAGACGTCATACAGACGAATGCCGAAGCAGGAATACCAGCCCTGTTTTTAAGCGCTGTCCCTTAGTAATTCTGGGGGACAGCGCTTTTTTGCGTTGCCAATTATAATTATCCCACACTCCTTGGGTGTAACAACTCAACATATTTTTCACTTAATATTCACGAAGGGAGACTGTGTGCGAATAGCTATTTTTAAAGAGTTACCAACAAAAATGAGGGGGAATTTTCTTGAATAGACAAAGAACACTATTTATTGTAGAAATTGCACTTTTAACATCATTAGCGTATGTATTTGATTTTGTAGCGAATGTTCTGCAACTGAAAATATGGGCACAAGGTGGTTCTATATCAATTGCGATGGTACCTGTTTTTCTTATTGCTATACGTTGGGGATTAAAAGGTGGTATTTTGGCAGGTCTGCTACTAGGAACTCTACAGGTTATTACAGGGCAAGCATATATTGCTCATCCTGTTCAAGGTGCGCTGGATTATTTTATCGCGTTTGGAGTGTTAGGATTTGCTGGTATTTTCGCAAAGTCCATCCATAAGAGCTTACAAAATAAAAATACAAAGATGCTTTTTGCTCAGATTACTTTAGCAACGTTGCTAGGAAGTGCTCTACGCTTTTTATCGCATTTCACAGCAGGGGTGGTCTTTTTCGGGGAGTACGCACCAGAAGGAACACCAGTTACGCTATATTCATTCTTATATAATGCATCATATATGCTACCAGCCTTCGTATTGAGTGCGGTTCTATTGTTTATGTTATTAAAATCTGTGCCAAAATATTTTACGGCAGTAAATTACGCAGAAGAAAAACAAGCTAGTTAAATATTGTAAAGGCTCCGTACCAAATGTCTGTGAATATAGTACGGAGCCTTTCTATTTTTAATGTGGATCAGCAAGTTGAAAAATTTTGAACTAGCCCCAGTGTCCGATAACTAATGATGCATTGCCCTTCTTCTAACGATAAGTCAATACCGAAGTGTCTATGTGTGCTTTATCTCATGCAAAGCTCTCCGACAATTAAGGTAACTTATAGGAGGAAAGGCATCAGGGCATGGCGCTTTTAACTAATCAGTCCCTACGTTTCTTCACGGTTTGTCAAGGTTTGAGGGGTTGGTGCGCCAGAACGGCGCCTTACTCAGGCCTCAAATGCGGCATTTTTTCTATAAAAATGTTCGTTGTACTTTGTGCCAAAAAGAATTATCTTTTAATTTAATTGTTTTTATTTTGCGGTCGCTAAGACGTATATGCAAGTCATGTATGTGTCGAATACTTAGAGCTTCATTATCAATTCCTATTGTTGGATAATCGTTACCATCTTGAACGACTTTTAGTGTTAAGCGACGATCACCGCTTAGAAGAAATGATGAACCAAGTGTTCGGTAGTGATTATTATTTAGTGACGCAATTTCACTTACTTGCATACATGATAATAGTGGATCAACGATAGCGCCATCGACCGATTTGTTATAAGCTGTACTTCCTGTCGGTGTTGAAACAAGCATACCGTCCCCACGAAACGTTTCAAAATGAAAATCATCAATATATACATCCATTACAAACGTTTTTATAATGCCCGATCGAACGGAGCATTCATTTAAACATAAGAACGAAGCATGATCATCGATTGTAACCTCAATTGTAGGATATCGACGTACCTCAACCTCTTCATTATCCATCGCGTTGATTATAGAAGAAATGTCATCTAATTTAAAATCACAGTAAAAACTTAAGCGGTCGAGAGCTGAAATACCAGCATACAAACAATCATCACGAAATCCAGTTTTACGTACAGCTTGTAAAAAAGTTCCGTCTCCCCCAATGCTGCAAATAATATTCGCTTCACTTGCATCTTCAACAACATTATAATTTATGTTTCTTGCAGCCTCGATAAGCTTGTCCACTCGGGACGTAAGCTCAGGCTCTTTTTTATAGAAGAAATAAATATTGTTACGTTGTGGCATGATAATTCCTCTCCTTACGATGCATAGTATAGGTGACAATAAAAAAATGATATAAAAGTTAGAACATGATAGAATGTTTGTATCAATTATAAGTTTACCAAATATGTAAATAATTTTGCATGGACAAAAGTGAAAGTTTTAGGAGGAAATCTAGAATGAATGGAAAACGTTGGGCGGCTCTTGGTATTGCCGCTGTATTATTTATTTTTTCTATAGTAATTAATTTTGCAACATCAGCTCTTTTTGGCGGATTAGGTGAAGATTTATCTGGTGGATTTTTAAGCAATTTGGAAGATGAATACCCAGAAGAAATTTTGGAGGATGGAGATCCCTTTAATAAGGTTCTTCTATTGAATGTAGATGGAGTTATCCAAGATGTTGGTGAGATAGATTCATTATGGGCTGCACCGGGATATAACCACCGTGCCATGCTTAAAAAGATAGAAAAGGCAGAAGAAGATAGTAGCATTAAGGCAATCGTGCTCCGAGTTAACTCTCCAGGAGGAGGAGTGGCGGAAAGTGCTGAATTGTATGATAAACTCCTAGCCTTTAAAGAAAACACCGATAAACCAATCTATGTATCAATGGGCTCGATGGCTGCATCAGGTGGGTATTACATTTCGATGGTTGGCGATAAAATATTTGCAAGTAAAGAAACTATTACCGGCTCTTTAGGTGTCATTATTCAAAGCTATAATTATGCAGAGCTTGCAAATAAATACGGTGTAGAGGTAGTGACAGTAAAAAGCGGACCGTATAAGGATATTATGAATCCTGGCCGTGAGATGACTGCACCAGAGGAAGAAATAATTCAATCAATGGTAAACAATTCATATGAGGGCTTTGTTGATGTGATTGCAAAAGGGCGTAACCTATCAGATGACAGAGTACGGCAATTAGCGGATGGACGTATATATGATGGTCGTCAAGCTAAGGATTTAAAATTAATTGATGAATTTGGCTATTTAGATGATACAATCGCAGCTATTCAAAAAGATTATAATTTGAGTGGCTCACAAGTAGTTACTTATGGAAATACACTCGGGATAAGTGGGATATTTGGCATGACTCTTGGTAGAATCACAAAGCCGGACAGCGAATTATCCAACCTCCTTACGATTATTTCGCAAACAAACTCACCAAGACCAATGTACTTGTATGCTAGATAAAGGAGTAATGACGAATGGAACATACTGAGGACCATGGAATGACCAACGAACAAACATATAAGGATGATCGCTTTGAATGTGCCGGGTTTTGGATTCGTTTTTGGGCTTACATTGTAGATCTTATTGTAATTGGTAGTATACAAAGGCTTCTTGTCATACCGATCCTTCGAGCAGTCGATATTCCAACAGTGTCAGACCATATTTTTGCCGCGTCTACGGTTGCTGGAGCATTTGTATTTTATGGATATTTTATAATTATGACAAAAGTGTTTAAACAAACTATCGGGAAAATGATATTTGGCTTAAGAGTTGTACAAATAAAAGGTGAGTCTATATCATGGGCAACCGCTATATTTAGAGAATGTGTGGGAAGGTTTATTGCAAAAACAGTTTTACTAATAGGGTACTTGATGGTCGGTTTTATGCCACAAAAGCAAGGACTGCATGATGTTTTTGCAGATACAACAGTCATTCATGAACCTCGTTCAAAGACTCTCGTTATTTCCACTCCGGTTGATAAATAAATAATAAAAAATACAAGGAAGCAAGGCTCCTCTTATGGAGATAAGTGCTGTAGGCAGTTCTGGCCTTTAGAGACATTGATCTCTAATATGAAAAAAAGTTTGTATCAGTCAAGTCTATGGTAGCTAAAAGTCAAGCTAGAACATCATATAGATTCAAGATTTAATTGCGAAAAAGACCTCGAAAAATGAGGTCTTTTTTTATTATCAACGTTTGTATTAGTGACTCACGGGTGATAATGGGTGAAGAAAGGATGTGCTAGCTATGAAGTGGCTTATACTTGTGCTAGTTCTTTTGTTTCTATTATTCATTATTATATGTATATCCAAACTAACAATATACATTATCATTAATAATCAAAAAGAACATGATTATATTAAAATTAAATTGTCTATGTGGTCTGGCCTAATTCGTTACAATGTAAAGCTTCCTAATTTGCAATTCGATGAGGAATCGAACCAAGTCGTTGTGAAGGAGGAAAGACAAGCAAAAGCAGGAGAAGAGTCAACAAGTGCATCATCAAAGGAATCTGAAACGAAAATTTCTAAAGAGGATGCTAAAAAGTCCATTTTTAATGTTAAAGAAATTATGCAGCACGTAGTTCATCTGCAAAAAATTGTTCGGAAATTTTTGAAGAGAATTGAGATTACAAAACTAATATGGCATTCCGATATTGGTGTTGGTGATGCTGCGTCAACTGGTAAGATGATAGGACTTGGGTGGTCACTAAAGGGATTTTTAGTAGGGTTGCTTAGTCAATTTTTATCACTAAAAACGGACCCGGACCTATTGATTACTCCACATTTTCAAAGTAAGACGCTTCAATTGAGACTTGAATGTATGCTACGCTTTCGAATCGGGTATGCTTTACTTATGGGTGTCCGTGTTTTGAAATACTGGAAAGGTGGTCGACCTAAGCTTTTTGGTCGCCCATTTAGAATGTTTAAGAAACAGGACGTTAATGAAACTGCTTAGACTAGGGAGGATTCAATATGAGTGAGCATCCTATTAAAAGCCTTATGACAACGGCAATGGAAAACCTTAAGGAAATGATTGATGTAAACACTATTATAGGTGACCCTGTAGAAACACCAGATGGTAGTGTTATTTTAACAGTTTCTAAGGTCGGTTTTGGATTCGCGGCAGGTGGTAGTGAGTTCAACGTTGACAGTAAAGGAAAGAGCGGTGAAGAAGGCAAGTCAAATCATCCATTCGGTGGAGGAAGTGGTGGAGGTGTCTCAATTACTCCAATCGCCTTTCTTATTGTTAATGCACAAGGTGTGAAGTTGCTTCATCTTGATGAAAGTACGCACTTATATGAAAAAATTCTTGAACTAGCTCCACAGGCTGTTGATAAAATTCAACAAATGTTTAAGAAGCAAAATAATCAAAAAGATAACAACTCTAATAATAGCAACACAGCGAATAACAATATTCAGTTTAACAGTAATCAAAATAATAATCAGTCAAATGGAGCGAACACAACTTCTTCCGAGGACCAAAATCCAACTTTACCAGATATGAAGGATTTACATCAGTAAAAGTGAAAAATTACTGACTCTGTTTCATGAGTCAGTAATTTTTATGTTGTTTAAAAATAAGTGAACTTCTTTTCTACTTTTTAATATTATGACATGTTTTGTTTTAGCTTGCTCTTCAAGATAACTTACCATTGCTAGCTTTCTTTTATGATATGTTGTTAATATGAATGAGAGAAAAGGCCAATCAAGCTTCTCAGGACAGTCTGACGTCATATCTGGACGACTTGTCCCCCTATGTTGTAAAAAGCGTGCGAAAACACGATATACGCATATATACAAAGGCAATTGTAGATATATAATGGTGTCGGCTTCATTTTCTCGAATAGAAAATGTATCACTGTAGTTTCCTTCTATGATCCAACTTTCACTTTTTACAAGCTGTGCTTGTTTGATGCAAAATTCCTCGAAAGAAGCTTCTTGCCAGTTAGCTTTCCAATAGAGTTGATCAAGGTGATAAACGTTAATATTTAGAATCCTGCCTAATTTCTTAGCGAAAGTGGATTTCCCTACTCCCGCTGATACTCCAATAACCATGATTTTTTTCATGAGAATGAGACCCTTTCTATTAATAACTTCATTATTATACAACAATTAACATTACAGTTCTTAAAAATTGCAAAAAGTTACCTCAAAAGGTATTATTTACACTGTACATATACTTAAAAGGGAGGAATTTAACATGGCAAGTATAACGTTTAAAGGTAATCCTGTTACTTTACTTGGTAATGAAGTAAAAGTAGGTGACACAGCTCCTGATTTTAAAGTGTTAGCGAATGACCTTTCTGTGGTAAATTTAGCAGATTCAAAAGGACAGGTTAGACTTATAAGTGTAGTCCCATCTATTGATACGGGCGTGTGTGATGCACAAACACGTCGATTTAATGAGGAAGCGGCTTCATTAGACAATGTTAAAGTGCTAACAGTTAGTGTTGATCTTCCTTTTGCACAAAAACGTTGGTGCGGTGCGAACGGTATTGATAACGTTCAAACCCTTTCTGATCACCGTGATTTATCTTTTGGTGAAGCATTTGGTGTTACGATTAAAGAGCTTCGCTTACTAGCCCGTGCTGTTTTTGTTGTTGATAGTAATGATAAGGTAGTGTATGTAGAGTATGTAAGTGAAGCAACAGACCACCCGAATTACGAAGCGGCAGTTGAGGCTGCTAAAGCAGCTAACTAATATAACTAACTAATATTGACTGTAATATGACTAGGCGTTAAAACTGGGACCAGTTTTTAACGCCTTTTTTCTCGTTCATGTTTTATTTATAATTAAAAACAATGGGAATGGAGGAAGAAAACATGAGTCGAGCAAGAGCGTGTGCTGCAATTTTAAAAGATAATTGTATTCTTATGGTCAAAGAAATATATAATGACAAGACTTTTTGGACATTACCTGGTGGAGGATTAGAAGAAGGGGAAAGCTATGAAGAGGCTGTTATACGCGAAGTAAAGGAAGAGGTAAACCTAGATGTAGAAGTTGTAAGATTTTTATTTACTAATACTTATAGTGAAGGAGAGGAGAAGTGTTTTCTAGTTCGGGTATTACATGGTGCCGAACCAACACTTGGCTATGACCCTGAAGCAGGGAATAATCAAACATTATCTGAGGTTAAATGGCATTCCATTGACTCAATGGAGAATGACTTACATGTATCCAAAGTTATGCTCGCTTTATCATTAAAATAATAAAAAATCGATTTCTCACTAAAGGAAATCGATTTTCTTATAGGTATGCCCAATTGTTATACAGTTTGTGCAAGTTTTGTTTGTAGTTCTTTCCAATCATCTGCTGACAATGTATTAGCTGCAATAGTCAATATCGTGTTGAAAGCTTCTTCGGCTGTATTTTGTTGAATTGCTGTCAGCATTTGGACTCGTTCGTGAATATTCATGGCAGGTAACATATAATGCAAGTATTTCATCATTAAGTTACTTGGTACAGCAGAACGCATATTAGCCGATAATTGCTGTAGTTCTTCAAGTGTTAGTGTTTCTCGTAATGCAGGCATTACTTCACTTTCTTCTGTTTCAAGATGAGTAAGATACATCGCAACAAACCGATTTAGTGTCTTGACGAACCGAATACCGAGCTCTTTACGACTGTTCTTATCAGCGTCGGATAAAGAAAGAGACACTTGAACAACATCTTCTAGCATGTCTTCTGCTAATTCATGCTCAGCTTCTAATTTTTGAGCCAAAATAGGTTGGAATTTTTCAAGTGGTAATTGGACGTGACTATCTTCGTTTACTGCGTGAAAGTGCAACAACTCCACGATTTCATCCCATTTCAAAAGAAATTGCTTTAAGTCGGCATCTTTCTCATAATCTAAAGAGCTAGCAATCATAGTAGCGTGTGCCAAAGCATGGCGGAGTCCTTTATGTACAGGCGTAAACAAACAAATCTGTTCTTTCATGAGTAATTCCCTCCTTGGAGAAGCTTCTAATAGTTGCCCTCATTTTATGCCGTAACAGCCTATAATGGAAGAAAATTATCTCGTCAATACGTAACATGAGTCGACAATCATTGTACGTTAAAAAATTTCCTGTTTTTTCACGCACCATAATACTAAAAAATATCTTATTATAAGAATAGAACATCGTTGAAATTTGGTGAAGTATGATGAAAAATGTGTTGCTTAAACAGTCAAAAATAAAACATAGTTTTATAAATTCAATATTAGTTTTAATAACTTTGTTTATTGCTATAGTTAGTATCTCGATATTCGTTGGATATAAAGTGATGACACCTATGAGGCTAGCCATTATGCAGCTACCATCTGATTATGAGCTTACTTTTGAAGACGTAACATTTAGAAATATGTTTGACAATGTTCGTTTGAAGGGTTGGTGGATTCCTAGCTCTAATTATGATTTTACTACTCAAAAAGCTGTTATCTTCTCGCATAGTTACGGTGATAATCGTCAAAGTATGCCCATCGAGACATTGAAATTTGCCAAAAGACTTTCTAATGAAGGGTTTCATGTGTTTATGTATGATTTTCGAAACAGTGGGGAATCTGAAGGAAGATTTACGACAATTGGTAAAAAGGAAAGAACTGATTTGCTGTCGGCCATTCAATACGTCAAGGAAGAAAGAGGTATACATGAAATCGCTTTGATTGGATGGTCAATGGGAGCTGCTACTTCCATTATGGTTGGAAGTGAATCAGACGATGTTAAGGTAGTTATTGCTGATAGCCCATTTGCTGACCTTGAACAGTATACGTTGGATAGCTTTCGGTACTGGACAGGACTACCAAAACCGTTCGGTAAATTTGTAGTTAAAATTGCTGAAAATGTGTTTCTCGACCTAAATCTGTCAGACATGAAACCTTATGTTGCAGCGTCAAGATATAGTGAAAAAGGCTTAATGCTAATTCACAGTGAAAAGGATGGTGCTATCTCTTATAAGCAAAGTGAGCTTATATATGAGCACGCACCAAACGCTGAGCTATGGATTACTACTAAAGGAGGACATATCCGTAGTTACAAACATCAGAAGGAATTGTATGAAGATAGAATCCTTGAGTTTTTGTATAAATATATGACAAAAAAATATGAATTTCCGTCAACTTAATAGCAATTTACTTTTAAAATGCTCCATAAACGGATAAAATATGTAGAATGGAGGGATATGTGTATGAAAACTCTTTTTCCATTCGAACAGTTGTATAATGTAATAGACGATACAGCTAATATTGTTAGTGAGCAATTAGACTGTACGTATTTAGAAGCTATTGCTGAAACATGTGAGAATTTGCATTACAATGATGTGTTGCAGGATGAATTAAGTGAAGTGACAAAAAAGAGACTTTTAAAAGAGTACGAAAAAATTAATCTATCAGCTTTTGCAAAAGAAGATATCCGCAAAGCTTATCAGCTTACGATTCTAAAAGGAATGAAAGAGGCTGCACAGCCGAATCATCAAATGACACCTGATGCAGTAGGGATTTTTGTAGGCTACTTAGTTTCTAAATTTATGAAAGAACAACAGCATTTTACTATTCTCGATCCTACTATTGGTACAGGTAATCTGTTAAGTGCTGTTGTGAATCAAAATCGTAGCAAGCTAATGGACAGTATGGGTGTAGATTTAGATGACTTATTATTAAAGCTAGCGTATGTCGGGGCAAATCTAATGGAGTATCCGTTGCAATTATTCCACCAAGATAGTTTAGAGGACCTACTTATTGACCCTGCTGATGTAGTTGTTTGTGACTTACCTGTTGGGTATTATCCAAACGATGAGCGGGCTAAGCAATTTGAGACAAGAGCAGCAAGTGGACATTCATATGCTCATCATTTATTTATTGAACAAAGCATTAATTATATGCGTCCTGGTGGCTACGGATTATTTTTAGTTCCAAATACTCTATTTGAGACAGAACAGTCAGTGAAACTGAATGAATACATCAAACAGGTAAGTTATATTCAAGGCTTTATTCAGCTTCCTAATTCAATGTTTAAACAAGAAGCTGCGGCGAAAAGCATATTAATTCTACAAAAGAAGGCAACTGAGATCGCTAAACCGAAACAAGCCTTACTTGTATCTATGCCAAAGTTTTCAAATAAAGAAGCCATGCAAGGAATTATGGCTCAAATTGACGATTGGTTTGTAGCTGAAAATAAATAAGAAAAAAAGTCGACTATAAGTCGTCTTTTTTTTATAGGCTCTGTTACTGCTTGTTGTTAATTTTCGTTTCAGCGCTTCGCTTTCTGTGGGTTGTCGTGAGTCTATGTATATGAAATTCAAGTGGGAATAATTGGTTTAATTGTGTCAGAAAATATAAATTTTAATAACGAAAACGATTACATGTAGTATTTGTCTTGAATCTTATTAAATAGGGTGTTTAAATGGAGAATGGAAAACTTGTCGTATTACATAAAAAAATGGAGAAACTATAAGTAAGACGAGTTAGTGAAAAGGAGATGTACTACATAATGTCAAAAGTGATTGCAATTAATGCAGGTAGCTCATCATTAAAGTTCCAGTTGTTTGAGATGCCGAGCGAAAATGTTATTACAAAGGGGATTTTCGAACGAATTGGGTTCGATGACGCTATTTTTTCAATCTCAGTTGAAGATGAAAAGAAAAAGCAAGTACTGCCGATAAAAGATCATGCTGTTGCCGTTAAGATTTTATTGGATTCATTAATCGAATTTAAAATCTTAAAATCTTATGATGAAATAACAGGAATTGGCCACCGTGTTGTACATGGTGGAGAAAAGTTTAGTGATTCAGTTGTTATTACACCAGACGTTTTAAAGGATATCCAAGAGCTAGCTGATTTAGCTCCATTACACAATCCAGCTAATTTAACAGGAATTACAGCGTTCCAAGAAATTTTACCTAACGTACCAGCAGTTGCTGTTTTTGATACTGCGTTCCATCAAACTATGCCTGAATCATCATTTTTGTACAGTTTACCTTATGAATACTATAAAGAATACGGCATTCGCAAATACGGTTTTCATGGTACGTCTCACAAGTACGTTTCACAACGTGCTGCCGAAATTCTGGGTCGTCCCGTAGAACAATTGCGTTTGTTATCTTGTCACTTAGGAAACGGCGCTAGTATTGCTGCTATTGAAGGTGGTAAATCAATTGATACATCTATGGGCTTCACACCACTAGCGGGTGTTACAATGGGTACGCGCTCAGGTAACATAGATCCAGCATTAATTCCGTTCATTATGGAAAAAACAGGACAAACAGCAGAGCAAGTACTAGATGTGTTAAATAAAAAGAGTGGTATGTTAGCACTTTCTGGTTTCTCAAGTGACTTACGTGACATTGAGGAAAAAGCAGAAGCTGGAGAGGAGCGAGCACAATTAGCATTAGATGTGTTTGCAGGTCGTATTCACAAATATATTGGCTCTTACGCAGCACGTATGAGCGGTGTAGACGCGATTATATTTACAGCTGGAATTGGTGAAAACAGTTCTGAAATCCGTGCTCGTGTATTACATGGTTTAGAGTTCATGGGTGTATATTGGGATCCTACTCTTAACAAAGTTCGTGGTGAAGAAGCAGTAGTAAGCTATCCGCACTCACCAGTTAAAGTAATTGTAATCCCTACAAACGAAGAAGTTATGATTGCTCGCGATGTTGAAAGACTAACTTAACTATAAATTTTTGCAATAAATTGCGCTCCTCAAGCTTAGAGGAGCGTTTTTTTATTGGTTAGAAAAATTAAAAATTTTTAAGTTGAGTGTAACTTCTGATACTTAAGATTCCTATGGCATCTAGCTCCGAGCGCAAGTAGCTCAAGGTCAGAGGCTTACGGCCACCCCGCGGAAAGCGAGCGCAATGTAGCGATAATCAACACCAAAGTATAACAGAGCCATAATCTTAAGACATTCTTAAGATAAATCATTAATTTTTCTTTATATTTATAAATCATAATATTGATAGGAAAGCGAGGTGATATAATTAAATAATAGTAAATGTGTGCAGTAGAGGAAGGGAATGTGTGATAGATGGACCAGCATACGATATTAGTTGTTGATGATGATAAAGAGATAAGAGATGCCATAACTATTTATTTGAAAAATGAAGGATTACACGTGCTACAAGCAAAAGACGGTCTTGAAGCAATTGATTTACTTACTGAAAGACAAATTCATTTAATAATTATGGACATTATGATGCCAAAACTTGATGGCATTGCCACAACATTCAAAGTTAGAGAAGACAAGAATATCCCTATTATAATGCTGTCAGCTAAAAGTGAAGATACTGATAAAGTGCTCGGGTTACAAGTAGGAGCAGATGATTATGTAACAAAGCCATTTAATCCAGTTGAGTTAATTGCTCGTGTTAAATCGCAGTTACGTCGTTATATGAAGTTAGGTATGTTTGAAGGAGCAAAAAAATCTATTTCAATAAATGGTCTGTTATTAAATCAAGAAACAAAAGAAGTAATTGTGAACGGGGAAAATGTTCGTTTAACAGCAATCGAATACAAAATTCTAGAATTACTGATGATTCATGCTCCTCGTATTTTTTCTATCGATGAAATTTATGAAAAAGTGTGGAATGAACCTAGCTACAATGCTGAAAATACAGTTGCTGTTCACATTCGTAAAATTAGAGAAAAAATTGAAATCAATCCGAAAGAACCAAGATATTTGAAGGTGGTGTGGGGGCTTGGATATAAAATCGAAAAGTAGTGGTACGAAATTTGTTTTTCTTATTATAACGTTCTTTGTGTTTGCATATGGTGTTGCGACAACATTACAAAATATAAACTACGCTCCTGAGCTGGAAACTAGTTATTTTAAGACAAATGAGTTCGCACATGAAATTGAAGAATTTATAAATTTATTCAGTGAAGTCGAGCTTGATTATGTAGATTTTGAAACGGCAAAAGAGCAAATACAGGTTACAAATGAAGATATTCAACGTGTGAAGGATCAAAATCTTACACGACTTCAAGAGGAAATAGCACTATTAGATATAGAGCTTTACGAGGAAAATCAAGAGATTAATGAAGAAGCAATAGCTACAAAGCGAAATGAACAAGTGGAAGTTTTAAAGGAGAAATATAACTTATCTCAGACAAAGCTTATTGCTTTAGCTAAGGAGCAAAAGGTTGCTGAGCTGCAAAAGCAATATGATTACTTAACTGAACAAAGAGAAAGATTTCAATATATGAAACAGTACATTGATTTTTATATAAAAGATAGTACTGGAACGGTATATTCCAATTTAGATAATACTGATTATGAGCACGTGAAAACACAAAGCGTATTTGCTCAGAAATTTCCTTATCATACAAGAATGAACGATAGTTTAACGGGCGTAAATCGTGTTTTTATTACGAGAGACGTGACAGGCTTTATCGCTATCCCTAAGGATAATCATAGCTTAATAATGGAAAATATGTATGATTATCAAGATAGACTTATTCAATTTTTTATACAATTAGCAATTAGTGTTACGGCTTTAGTAATAGGTGCCATTTTTCTATATAGAAGCCGTGCTACGATAGCAACTATTCTTGAATCACTGAGGCTACCATATTATAAAATACCGATTGACATAAGAATAGTTGGTTTACTTATTACACTTTTCTTTTTACTAATATCATTCGGTACTCTGTCTCTGAGATATATAAGTATCGGTGATTTTGTTGTCTTTGTAATTATTTTAGCGTTATTTTTTATGCAATGTAAATTTACATTTGAAACTATAAAAAGGAAACAGTTTAAGGATGAATGGAAAAAAGGCTTTATTTATAAACAGAAGAATGCCATAAAAAATAGTTTTCTATATAAAAGTCCGTTTGTAAGAATATTATTGTTAGCAATCATCTCGGGTGGATTAGGTTTTGCAACGTTAGTGGTAATAATACAGCCAGAAGCTATCTTTGTGTATCTATTTTTAATGTTCGTATTTGGTGGAGGGACGCTTTTAATAGGATTGAAAAAGATTGCATTATTTAACTCGATACTAGAGACGACAAAAGAGATGGCAGAAGGTAACGTTGTTAAAGAAATAGAAGTAAAAGGTAATAGTCCACTAATGCAATTAGCAAAGTATGTTAATCAGTTAGCAAGAGGCGTACAAGTATCACAACAAGTTCAAGCTAAAAGTGAACGGTTAAAAACAGAGCTAATTTCTAATGTTAGTCATGATTTAAGAACACCGCTCACATCGATTATTAATTACACAAACTTTTTGAAAAATGACGAATTATCCGATGAAGAGAGACGTAAGTACATTGACATAATTGATAATAAATCACAGCGCTTAAAGGTTCTTATTGATGATTTATTTGAAGTATCAAAGATGGCAACTGGAAATATAGAACTCCAGAAAGAGCACATAGATATTATGCAACTTCTAAAACAATCGTTAGGTGAATATGATGAAAAACTAACGGAGGCAAATTTAACAATCAAACTAAATACAGTTAAACCTCAGCTGTTTGTGTATGTCGATGGTGCGAAAATGTGGCGTGTGTTTGATAACATTATAGGTAACATCTTGAAATATTCATTACAGCATACAAGGGTGTATATTAACGTTGAAGAAACAGATCAAGATGTTAAGATTGTGTTTAAGAACATCTCTAAATATGACTTAAAAGAAAATGTCGATGAATTATTTGAACGCTTTAAGCGTGGAGACGAATCACGTCAAACAGATGGATCAGGGTTAGGTTTAGCTATTGCAAAAACAATTGTTGACCATCATAACGGCAATTTAGAAATAGAATTAGATGGTGATCTGTTTAAAACAATAGTAACATTAATGAAATCCTAATTATGGTATACTTACAGTATAAGTAAATACCTAATTTGTGAGGGATCGTTATGTCTTTAACACCCTATGAAAAAAAACGTTGGCAGTATATTCAAAGCTGGGAGCAACGACTAGGAGAGTATGAGCCGACAGACATTGAGAGATCTTTTGAGAAATGGCTATTTTCATCTTTTCAACAGCTTCCAGATGAATTAAGAAACTCGACTTTTGCCCAAATGGACAATTGGTTATTTCACTTACATGCTTATATTCAGGGCTCACAATGGCAACATGAAGCGCAGGAACGTATTTTATCTACTGCAAGGGCTATTCAATCAGATATTACCGAGTTAGAAGATTTACAAAGTTTATCGTTAGAGCAGCTAGTCGTCTTAGCAGATCATAATATTGCAAAGCATCGGTTATATTCATTTATTCAAGGGGGCTTAACAGGAACGGGTGGCGTGCTGCTACTTGGCGTTGATATCCCCTTAATGATTGCGTTAAATTTGCGTGCGGTACAATTAGTAGCTATGACTTATGGTCATAACGTTAATACGCCTTTTGAAATGATGACTTCGTTAAAAGTATTTCATGCTGCAGCGTTGCCGAAACGATTAAAGTACGAAGGATGGCAAAATCTTCGGCAAGGGTTAGAAACGTCAACGCAACGTTTTTTTTACGAGGGGACTGACGAGCTCACAAATGAAACGTGGCTTGAACAGCCATTAAAGCAACTAGTAAAAATGATTGTTGTTTATAGCTTACGTCGCAAGCTTATACAAGGGATACCTGTAATCGGTATGGGAATTGGTGCCACATTAAATTATCAGTTAACTAGGAAGGTAACAGAGTACGCACACACGTATTATCAATACCGCTACATTTATGATAAGAAGGGAATTAATAATGAGTAGTATAGAGCACAAACAACAAGCACCCCAATCTATTCGTTGCATGGTTATCACTGTTAGTGACACGCGCTCGGTAGATACAGATAAAAGTGGTGCACTTATGAAGGAATTATTACAAGAAGCAGGGCATGTTATAGAGGATTACAGAATTGTTAAGGATGAACGGCTAGCAATTCATGACGCCATTGTAACAGGCTCCCACAACCGAGATGTCGATGTTATTCTGTTGAATGGTGGTACGGGTATCGCGAAACGTGATGTCACGATTGAAACGGTTCAAGAGTTACTTGATAAAGAAATGTATGGTTTTGGAGAAATTTTTCGGATGCTTAGCTACACAGAAGATATTGGCTCAAGCGCAATACTTTCTAGAGCAATTGCAGGAGTTTGTCATGATACGGCTGTTTTTTCAACCCCTGGATCGACAGGTGCGGTTAAACTTGCCATGAATAAACTGATACTTCCTGAATTAGGCCATGTAGTTCGTGAAATTAGAAAAGATTTATAAACGCAGAGCTTGCAGTATGCAAGCTCTATTTTTTATGGTTTTGCTTTGATTGAATATTAATTTTAGTATGCTTGTTAATTGTAAGGGAAATGCAATGCGCGATATATTTTGTGTATATAGTGGTGGCGTAGCCTTCAACTTCTTTGAATTCATGCCATACAGAGTTGATTTACGCAAAAACAGAGTTGACTTACGCAAAAACAGAGTTGACTTACGCAAAAACAGAGTTGACTTACGCATAAATAAGAGAAATTTACGCATAAACAGTGAAAATTTACGCAAAAACAGTGGAAATTCACGCTTAAACAGCGTAAATTCACGCAAAAAAACTAGCGCTTAACCTCAGAATTTTTCGAACGTAAATCATCAGCATCAAGCGGGCACATGAATCTTATATACAGCTATATATAACTTAACAAATTATTGATGTACTTTCGCTGATACGGTTTGATTCATGCGATACCATAACCATAAATCATTAATAATGGATGCGAGTTCAGCAATGTCTGAATTCAAGTCACACGACACTTGAAAATTCTCTTCTTTATTTAAAGCAGCTTGCTTTGAGTTAATCATTTCCTCTAGTTCTTTTATGCGATCAGGAATTTTTCCACGTATGGATTCCCAGTGTAATAAAATAGTTTGCTGTGTACTTGTATCATAAGATTCCCATGATTTGTTCAATTGTGGCAAATAAATCCCCAATCTGTTATCAAATGTAAAAAAATTCTCCATATAAATCCCCTCTTCCCGTAGTACCTATTTTAATAAATTTTCAAAAATATCTCTACATTTATTGTGGGGAATGTATTGAAAGATAAGTTAATAAATGGTAAAGTGGTATGTGTGAATAAATATGTATAAAGTTGAATATATATTCAAGAAGAGTGGGGGAATATTCATGTCAAAACCAAAAGTAGTGTTAGCTTATTCTGGTGGTTTAGATACGTCTGTTGCAATAAAGTGGTTAAGTTCACAAGGGTATGATGTCGTCGCATGCTGCTTAGATGTAGGAGAGGGCAAGGACTTATCCTTTGTACAACAGAAAGCTCTTCAAGTCGGAGCGGTAGCTTCACATATGATTGATACGAAGGAAGAATTTGCTAAAGAATATGCTCTGTTTGCTTTACAATCTCATGCGTTATATGAAGGGAAATACCCTTTAGTATCAGCACTATCGCGTCCCCTTATTTCTAAAAAACTAGTAGAAGTGGCAGAAAAGGAAGGGGCTGTTGCTGTAGCACATGGCTGTACAGGGAAAGGAAATGATCAGGTTCGCTTCGAAGTGTCAATTAAAGCTTTGAACCCAGACCTTGAAGTAATAGCCCCGGTACGTGATTGGAAGTGGTCACGAGAAGAGGAAATAGACTATGCGAAGAAGCACAATATCCCTATTCCGGTTGACTTAGATAGTCCGTTTTCTATAGACCAGAATTTATGGGGGCGAAGTAATGAGTGTGGTGTATTAGAAAACCCTTGGGTAGCACCACCTGAAGAAGCGTATGAGTTAACAGCTGCTATAGAAAATACACCAAATACGCCAGATATTATTGAAATTGGTTTTGAAGCAGGTGTGCCTATTACTATAGATGGCAAGGCGTATACGTTGGCAAACTTAATTCTAGAGCTCAATCAACTGGCAGGTAAACATGGCGTTGGCAGAATTGATCATGTTGAAAATAGATTAGTAGGAATCAAGTCTCGTGAAGTATATGAATGTCCAGGAGCTATTACATTACTAAAAGCACATAAAGAGCTTGAGGACATAACATTAGTAAAAGAAGTTGCTCACTTTAAGCCATTCATTGGTCAAAAGGTAACCGAACTTATTTATAACGGTCTATGGTTTTCCCCTCTGCGTGATGCATTACAGTCTTTTATTTCAGAAACACAAAAACAAGTAACAGGTATTGTTCGCGTTAAGCTATTTAAAGGTCATGCAATTGTAGAAGGACGTCAATCTGCTTATTCATTATATAATGAAAAGCTTGCTACCTATACTTCGGATGATGAGTTTGATCATAATGCTGCAGTAGGATTTATTTCATTATTCGGGTTACCGACAAAAGTTCATAGCATTGTAAATCAAAAGAAGGATAAGAAGGTGACAGTGTGACAACAAAGCTTTGGGGAGGTAGGTTTACTAAATCAACAGTAGAGTGGGTAGATGAATTTGGCGCATCCATCTCATTTGATAAAGAGCTTGTTGAGGAAGACATTCAAGGAAGTATTGCTCATGCAACTATGTTAAAAGCTACTGGCATACTGTCAGATCAAGAGGGAACCATTATCATTGAAGGTTTACAAGATCTTCTCCGAGAAGCTAAGAGAGGCAAGCTGGCATATTCTGAAGAAAATGAAGACATCCATTTAAATATTGAAAAGTTTCTTATTGAGAGAATTGGACCAGTAGGTGGTAAATTACACACAGGACGCAGTCGCAATGACCAAGTAGCTACAGACATGCATCTGTATTTGAAAAAGCATGTTAAGAAGATCGTTGAACTTGTTAAAGATATGCAGCTTGCTATTGTTGAACAAGCGGAGCAACATGTGGAAACACTTATACCCGGATATACACATCTACAAAGGGCTCAGCCCATTTCGTTTGCACATCACTTATTAGCGTACTACTGGATGCTAGACCGAGATGCAAACAGGTTGCAAGAATCTCTTGAAAGAATTAATGTATCACCGCTTGGAGCAGGGGCGTTGGCAGGGACCACATTCCCGATTGATAGAAATCTGACAGCTGAAATGCTTGGTTTTTCAGGCATTTACAACAATAGCTTGGATGCAGTAAGTGACCGTGATTTTATCTTGGAATTTTTGAGCAACTGTTCCATATTAATGATGCATATGTCTAGGCTTGCTGAAGAAATTATACTTTGGTGTTCTCAAGAATTTCAATTTATCGAATTAGATGATACGTTCTCAACTGGATCAAGTATTATGCCTCAAAAGAAGAATCCAGACATGGCAGAATTAATACGAGGGAAAACTGGTCGAGTGTACGGCAATTTAATGGCTTTACTCACTGTGATGAAGGGGACGCCTCTTGCGTACAATAAAGATATGCAAGAAGATAAAGAAGGTATGTTTGATACGGTTCATACTGTGGAAGGCTCTTTGAAAATTTTTGCTGGTATGATTCGAACAATGAAGGTAGAAAAAGAGAATATGGCGAAAGCTGTATCAAACGATTTTTCAAATGCAACTGAACTAGCAGATTATTTAGCAACAAAGGGTATGCCGTTTCGTGAGGCTCACGAGATCGTTGGTAAGTTAGTATTACATTGTATAGAAAAGCAGCAGTTCTTACTTGATTTAACACTAGATGAATTTAAAGAAGCATCCGTACTTATTGAAGAAGATATATATATTGTTCTTCAGCCTAAAACAGCAGTAGAAAGAAGAATTAGTGAGGGTGGCACAGGGTTTTCTGAAGTGAAAAAACAAGTCAAAATAGCAAAAACAAGACTTGGTATATAGCACCAAGTCTTGTTTTATTAAGTTATTATATTAGTCATGTATGTCAGTTTCAGTACGAACCACTAACACATCACACTTGGCGTATCTTGTAATATGCTCTGAGACACTACCAATGAAGAAACGTTCAACAGCGTTCATACCAGTGGCACCACAAACAATTAAGTCACAGTTATAAGATGGAGCAACATCTTTTGCTATTTTTACTTTTGGAGAACCATATTCTATTTTAGTTACAACGTTCGGTAAACCTGCTTTTTCAGCTTGCGATTTATACTCTTGTAATAATTCTTCGGCAAAGCTCTGAGCACGTTCTGTAATAGAGCGGTCATAAGCCTCGACTGTAGCAAAGGTTCTAGTGTCAATAATATGGGTAATAATAAGTTGGGCTTGGTTGCGCTTACAAACATCTATTGCCTTTTTAAAAGCCCATTCTGATTCTTTAGAACCGTCAACACCTACTAGCACGTTATTGTATGTGAGACTCATAAAAAGTGCCTCCTTTTTGTAAAGAATTGGTTTCCTAATTATAGTATAACACTTAGAAAAACTCGAACACTACAGATGAATGAAAAAATAATGACAATTTAAGGAGACTAGGACATGGATAAAAAGCAGGAGACACAAAGTAGCTTTACTTACGATGAAAGTGCTGCGAACCAAATTAGTCAATTGATTACTGATTCGTATGAAAGTGGTGTCATGGAATCAAACCATAATTATCCACAAAACAGTGAGGAAGAAGTATAAGTGTTTGCTACAAAAGCCACGCATTTGCGTGGCTTTGAACATTTACCTTTTATTTTTCCGGCTGCTTCAACAATACGTATAGCTCATCTTCTATGTTAGCAAACATAGATATCATTAATGATTGTGCATCTTTTACTCCTTCATTATAAACATGAGGAGCAAGCTGTTTTAAAAAAAGGTCGTACAATCCTTCTGCTCCTAAAAAGCCAATCTCTTCGCCTCGTTCTATAGCAAAATAAGTCTGAATATCTTCAATACATTGTTGTTTAACTTCTCGTGATAAAGAAAACATATTAATTCCTACTTTCTTATTTTTATTGTAAAGTAGCAAATGCCAACAATTAAAAATGTTAAAAAGCCAGGCGCATACTCTTCAGGTATCATCATGTATAGAGCTGTGCCCAAAACAATTACAGTTAAAGCTACGAAATTTAATTTATATTGATTGGCAGCAATGTTTGCAAGGTCTTGCTCCGATAAAGCACCTTTTTTACATAAAAGGTAATCAGTTACTATCACGCTTGATAGTGGGATAATGAGTGCACCTAATAAGGAGATATATTGCTTTGCTTCATTGACGAAGGTAGGAAACATACTTAATCCGACGCCTAAAGCGCCAAATACTATGGCACTATTAATACGTCCTAGGGCCGGAAACGTATTTAGCAAGCTAAAGCCTCCTGTATAAGCATTGTTTAAATTTATTGATATCATTGATACCATCGCCATAATGAATATTATGAAAATAATGAAAGGGGAGCTTGTGATATCGGCTCCGGCTATAAACGGATTGTTTGTTGCGAAAAAAGCTGCTGAAAAAGCACCGAAGCCTGCTGTTAAAATAAAGCCCATACTGTTTCCGGCAAACAAACCCCAAAAAGCATGTTTACTTGTTTTGGCATATCGAGCCATATCAGCTGCCGCGCTTACCCCTGAAACATATTGAACAAAAGCTAAGCTAGCAAAAAAGGCCATAGTTTTTATATTGCGGTCGCCTTCAGTTAAGATGGAAACGTCACTAGCGTTTAACTCGCGTATAAATAAAAATAGCAACACGGCTTGACCAAATATTAGTATCGGCAAAAATAACTTTAGTACGCGTTTTACTGCATTAAAGCCTATGACAGCAAGTGTAGCTATACTTGTACTAATTAAAAATGCTAACGGCCAAAATGGGATGGCCGCTTGAAAGATTCGCTCTAAAATATGAATGAGAAGGTATGTTCCTCCTATTGTTTGAACACTGAACCAATAAAGAGACGTAATCGTACGGATTGGTGAAGAGATAACCCTAGCACCGTGCGAACCCAAAAATGCTCGAATACTATATTGAGCCGGTAAGCCATAGCGTCCACCTGGCAATGATAGAGCAGATACGAGTAAAAAAGCTACTAATGCTCCAAATACAGTTGCTATGATAGCTTGAATAAAGGAAAGTCCACCCTCTAATACAGCAAGAGCAGGCACTAAAAAATTACCTGCATTAACGGAAAAAGCAATTTGCATAATCATATATTCTAAAGCGGTTGTTTGTCGTTGCTGCTGCGGTATGGCTTCTAACCCAAATCGTTCTAATGTGAGTCCTGCACTACTTGTTTGTTTCATATGTATATCCTTTCTGTATTAAACATAAATTGCAAATACATACTAATCTATTTTACACAAAAATACACTTAAAAGTTGTAAAAAAAATGATTTCCAAGGAAAATACAGATAAAGAGGTGATAGAAGTTGAGACACGCACTTATTACAGCAGGTGGAAAAGGATTAGGTAAAAAGGTTACTGAAGGCTTACTTAATTCGGGCTACTCGGTGACGATTAATTATCGTACAGATAACGGATTACTCGACGAGTTGAAAAATGAATTAAGCAGCTTTAGCGATCGTGTGCAATTTGTGCAGGGGGATGTAACAAAAAAAGCTGATTTATATACGTTAGTAGATGAAGCATACAATAGGTTCGGTAGAATAGATTGTTTAATAAATAACGCGGGACCATACATTTTTGAGAGGAAAAAGCTCGCGGATTATACGGATGAAGACTGGTATAACATGATTGAGGGAAACTTAAGTGCTGTTTTTCATCTGTTTAAAAAGGTTATACCTATTATGCGAGACCAACAGTATGGGCGTATTATTACATATGGATTTCAAGGTGCGGATTCATCTTCAGGTTGGTTACATCGTTCCGCTTTTGCTGCAGCAAAAGTCGGTCTAGTGTCACTAACAAAAACGATTGCGTTAGAGGAAGCAGAAAACAGTATTACAGCTAATATGGTGTGTCCCGGTAATATTGTTGGGGACATGAAAGAGGCAAGCATAGATGAGGCACTACTAAAGTTTGATGAACATACACCTATCGGTCGTTCAGGTACTGGTGAGGATATTGCAAGAGTGATAACCTTCCTATGTGAAGAAAAATCAGATATGATAACAGGTACTGTAATTGAAGTGACAGGTGGATTAAATGTTATAAATAGGTTTAGATAATGTTTGAATATTTTTTCCATATATTGCCCACTCTATAATTAGAGGTGAGTGATATGACACGGATATTATTAATAGCAGCTACGATATTTTTTGTAACAAATACATCTGTTGGTCATGCTTGGCCCACTTTTTATGAAAGTGACCTTTTACAGGTGGTAATTGTAGAGAATGGTGTTGAAACAACTTGGCGTTATGAATCGCCAACTCGCTTTCAGCGTTTTGATGAAAATGGTCGATCAGTTGGTTGGAAAGTAAAGCAAGAAATGGATGACCTTTTTACGCTACTACGACTTGATCATTTTACAAAGGTTGAAAAAATGGTGGAGCGCTTAAAAGAAGATGGCTATCCAGATGTGGAACATCTAGAAGTAAGATGGATGAAAAGTGATGGACAACTCTATACTTGGACATGGAAAAAATAAGCTGAAATATGCACTTGAATCGATTTGATTCAAGTGTGTTTTTTTGACGCTGAACATTTTTAACTTAGATTAGTGTCTAACTCCAACACCTAGCCATTTATCAGTGGAGCGAAAATCACCATTGAAGTTAAACAGAACCTTTTTTAATAAAGCGTTTACAAAAAATATATTTATCTAATAGAATGTTGATGGTATAGTAAAAATGTTTAGGACAATCTGTTAGGGGGGCTTCACATGCGTATAGGTGTTCCAGTGGAAATCAAAAATAATGAAAACAGAGTGGCAATGACACCGGCTGGTGCGTTTAATCTTGTGCAAAATGGCCATGAAGTTTTTATTGAAAATAATGCAGGAATTGGTTCAGGATTCACAAATGAACAATATGTAGAAGCAGGTGCTCAAATCGTAGATACAGCTGCTGAAGCATGGTCCATGGATATGGTTATGAAGGTTAAAGAGCCACTAGAAAGTGAATACACATATTTTCGAGAAGGTCTTATTTTATTCACATATTTACATCTCGCTCCAGAACCAGAGCTTACAAAGGCTTTAATTGATAATAAGGTAGTTGGTATTGCTTATGAAACAGTCCAGCTTGCAAACGGCTCATTACCACTTCTAACGCCTATGAGTGAAGTAGCAGGTCGAATGTCAACCCAAATAGGTGCGCAATATCTTGAAAAGCCTCAAGGGGGCAAGGGTATTTTGCTTGGAGGCGTACCAGGTGTGAAGCGTGGAAAGGTGACTGTTATTGGTGGTGGGGTTGCCGGAACGAATGCGGCTAAAATTGCAGTTGGTATGGGTGCAGAGGTAACTATCATTGATTTAAGCCCGGATCGTCTACGTCATTTAGATGATATTTTTGGGAAAGATATTACAACGTTAATGTCTAATCCATACAATATAGCTCAAGCTGTAAAAGAATCTGATCTAGTCATTGGTGCAGTGCTAATTCCTGGCGCTAAAGCTCCGAAGCTAGTGACAGAGGATATGGTAAAAGAAATGACCCCTGGTTCAGTACTTGTTGATATTGCGATTGATCAAGGTGGTATTTTTGAAACAACAGATCGAATCACTACACATGATAATCCAACATATGAAAAGCATGGTGTGGTTCATTATGCTGTAGCTAATATGCCTGGTGCTGTGCCAAGAACATCAACTATTGCATTAACGAATGTAACAGTGCCTTATGCATTGCAAATAGCTAATAAAGGATATGTAGTAGCATGCCAAGAAAATGAAGCACTTCTCAAAGGTATTAACACATTAAATGGGTATGTCACGTATCAAGCTGTAGCAGAAGCGCACGGTGTATCATATGCTCATGCTCGTACTCAATTAGAACAAGTTTGAGTAATTATGCACTTTTAAATAAATAAAAAAGATGGGAGTTGTCTTTGTGTGAGACCTCCCATCTTTTTTTATGCTTATTAGCTTTTTTCTTAGTTAATTCAGTTAGTGTTGGTGTTTTTCTCTCAATAGGCTTGATACCATTCCAGTGACCGCGTAAATCTGAAGGATCAAGCTTTCCTTCTCGAATTTGTTTGTCACGAAGTTTTTTAGCTTTACTTTTTGCCAAAATAATCATCTCCTTAATATAAATTAAAACTAAGTATAGAGGTTTAGTAAATATTTTTCAATATTTAATTACAATATTTGTATAAACATTGAAAAAAGGTACATTTATAGATTATGAAGACCAGCATGAGTTGATATCATGCTGATCTGTTGGTTAGTAATTTATGCTGAATTATCTCATATTAATCAAAATATAAACGGCTGAAATATCATCAGTAAAATGCTCAGGTTGAGAATTTAAAAAGGACTCTATTTTGTGTTTAAATTCGTCCATAGTGTTCCAATCAATTGCATAATTTTCTATTTCACGTATTCCTATTGCCATACTACCTTTCATTAAATCCAAGAGACCATCTGTATACAAAATTATTTTTGCATCATGTTCTATCTTAATACTTTTATGAGTAAATTCTATATTTTCTATCATACCTATCGGTGGAAAGTCACTTTCAAGTAAAATACTAGAATTATTACATATAACGATTCCAGCTGGATGACCAGCATTAATGTAGTCTATTACGTTCTTGTGAGTATCAATAACCAAATAGATAGCAGAGAAGTAGCTTGGGGTTAAGTTATCTTCGTTATAATTACTGCTAAAAAGTCTTTTCATATGCTTTTGCAAAGATTGCATGACATTTGAAGGTGCGATTTCTTTCGTAATGATATCACTTAATAAAGAATGAATAGAAAAGCTCACTAAAGCAGACGGAAGTCCGTGATCCATGATGTCAATCATAATAACACCTATTCTATCTCGGTCAATTCGATACCATGTAAATAAATCTCCACCAAGGTCTTTAGAAGGCTTGTAAATACCATCAATTGAAATATCAAGCTCAGTAATAGGGTTCCCTATTAATCTTTGTTGTAAAATTTTTGCTAAAGCTATATCTCTTTCATTTTCTCTCTCTATAGCTTTTCTAGCCGAAATGTCCTTAAGAATGACCTGAATGGAAAGCTTGTCGTTGTAGATAATTGATGTGGGAGACGTCTCAACATCAATTAGTCTACCGTTTATATTTAACGTAAGCTCAATTGACTCCAAATATTGTTCCTTCTCATGAAGAAGCACTTGCCTTTCCTTTACCAAATCAATTTGTGAAGGAATTATCATATCATAAATGGATGTATTCAAAATACTTTCTTTGCTACAATTAAGAGCATTTAAAGCTGTTTGGTTAATATAAAATAGCTTTTGATCAATTACTATGACTAGCGGCTCAGGTGCAGACTCAATTAGTTTATAAAATTCTGCTTCTTTCCTCTTTGCTACTTCTTCTTCATATTTTTTTTGAGTAATGTCTGATATTAAAGAAAGAAAACAGAGCGGATCACCTTTATCATCTTGAACAAGCATAACATTTAGCGATCCCCAAATTACTTTGCCAGATTTTTGGATATACCTTTTTTCCAACATATAAGATTTAGTTCCACCATTTAGCAAGTCTTGAAACAATTTTAAATCTGTATCTAAATCCTCATGATAAGTAATATCTTGGAATCTTTTATTTAAAAGCTCATCTTCTGTATAACCAAACAAATCGCAAAGAAACGGATTGACTCTCAATAATTGTCCATCCTTAGAGACGAGGGCTTGTCCAATAGTTGAGTTATTAAAAGCATCTAGAATTAATTTATTTTCAAGAACAATTTTGTTTATCATGTTTATGCCCCTTTATAAAAAGCCTCAAAAAGCAAATGCTTACTTCTACTATTTTTCTTTCATGATACTTTATGCGTATAGGGAAAATTCCGTATACAACAGTGTAAATATAACTATATCTTGAGTTTAGCACTATAATCCCTAATAACAATACGTGATGTCGTATTATTCTGTTTGTTAATATTTTTACATGTATTTGAGGAACTTATGTTTTTTATGACAGTATTGTGAATTGTATTGTCAGTTATATACCCTATGTAGTATAAATAGAGTTATGTTCAATACCGTATAAGGTATATAATGTGGAGGTACAGGAATGAGTAAACAACTTTCTAGAAGAGACTTCATAAAACGCTCAAGTGGAGCGGTGGTAGCAGGTTCGTTAGTAATGTCTGGTGTCGATAAAGTAATAGCATCTACCGACAAGACAACTGAAATGGCTACCATAATTGATTTAACGAAATGTGATGGCTGTCAAGCAAAGGATACACCACTGTGTGTACTTGCATGTCGTGAGAAAAATAATAATCGTTTCCCTAAGGTGAATAAAGAAGAACTCAAGCCGTATTGGCCACAGACCTTTAATGAGGACTGGTCAGACAAGCAAGATATGACGAGTAGATTAACACCATACAACTGGTCCTTTGTTGACAAAGTTGAAGTAGAACATAAGGGTGTTAAAGAGCAACTACATGTTCCAAGGCGCTGCATGCATTGTGACAATCCAACTTGTAAAGGATTATGTCCATTTGGGGCTATTACAAAAGATAAACATGGTGCTGTGAAAATTGACGATGGCATGTGTATGGGGGGAGCAAAGTGTAGGGATGTATGTCCTTGGGATATTCCGCAACGTCAAGCTGGTGTAGGGATCTATATGAATATCGCTCCTGAGTACTTAGGCGGTGGCGTCATGTATAAGTGTGATATGTGCGCAGACCTTGTCGCTGAAGGTAAGAATCCTTCTTGTGTGACGGCATGTCCAAATGAGGCTTTATTGTTTGGGTCTAAGGAGGATATGAGAAAGTTAGCTTATGAAATGGCTAAAGAAGTGAATGGCTATGTGTATGGTGATAAGGAAAACGGAGGAACAGGTACATACTATGTTTCTAAAATACCGTTTGAAAAAATAAATGAAGCTATTAAAAACAGTAAGAAGGAACAAGGAGATACAAAACCAGGTCGTCCTTTAATGCCTGTAGTTGTTGATAATAAACTAGATTCTGTTAGTGGCATGGCTTTAAGTGCTGCTATTGCTCCTGTTGCAGGTATAACGGCTGCGGGATTTATTGCCTACCGTAAAATGAAAGGAGAGCAGAATCGTGAAGTATAAGAGTGGGAAAATTCTAAGACAAAGTAAGTCTAATAGGTTTGTTCATTGGGCGTCAGCACTTTCCATTATAATATTGATTGTTACCGGGTTAGGTCAAATGCCTATGTATAAGCGATATAATATTACTAAGCTACCAGGTGCTGAATGGCTAGGTGACTATTCTATTACATTGGTTCTACATTATGTTGCTGCTATTATCCTCGTATTTGTTGTTTTTTATCATATTTTTATTCATGTATTACTTAAGCAATTTGATATTATGCCTAAAAAAGGTGATATGAAGGAATCTTGGCAAATTATAAAGGCCATGATTACGAAAGGTGAAGAACCACCGAGTGATAAATATTTAGCAGAACAGCGTTTAGCGTATGTAGCAATTGGTGTCACCGTATTAGCACTGGTGTTTTCAGGTTTAGTGAAAATGCTGAAAAATTCAGTTATGATTCCAGATGTCATTTCTAACATTGCTACAGGGGTTCATAATGTGGCTACTGTTGCAATCATTCTTTTGATAGTAGCTCATCTTGCTGCATTTGCCATTAAAGCAAATCGTAAGTTAATTAGTGGGATGTTTTCAGGTTATGTAGATGAAGAGTATGTGAAGCATCGTCACTCTATTTGGTATAAAAAGATTAAAAGTGAAAAAGTAGAAGAGCAGGAAGAAGACGTAAATAATAAAGTGGCCCTTTAACAGGCCACTTTATTGTTTGGTGATTGAAACTACAAACTTACATTGTTTTATAGCATGTCTCCTCAGTTCATATTGAATGCAATTGCTATATTACATATTCAAAGTTAAGTATAATACTTAAGACTTTTTATAATATAATTAACTCTTTTGGAAATTTTGTTAATATGTCTACTCCTGTATCTGTTATTAAGACGTCATCTTCAATTCTTACTCCACCAACTCGAGGGACATAAATCCCAGGCTCCACCGTAATTATCATGCCTGCCTCTAATGGTGCGGTGTTTGTACCACTCATAGAAGGGTACTCGTGAGCCTCAATCCCTAAGCCGTGCCCAACGCGGTGAGTAAAATAAGGGCCATAGCCAGCTGAAGAAATTATATCTCTGGCTGTTTTATCAATAGTACCTGCCGTAACACCTGGCTTACAAGCTGATACAGCCGCTTGTTCAGCTTCAAGTACTGTGTCATAAATCGCACGCTGTTCATCCGTTACTGAGCCAAACGCAACAGTTCTTGTTATATCTGAGCAGTATCCTTCTAACACAACACCTAAGTCAAATAACACTAAGTCACCTTGTTTTACTTGATCAAGGCTCGGCTTTCCATGTGGTGAAGCTGTTTTAGCACCAGCAAGGACCATCGTAGAGAAAGCCATTTGCTTGATTCCTTTTTTCTTTAATTCATATTCAATCTGGGCGACAATTTCAAGTTCGCTTTTACCTGCTTTAATAGCTGATACACCAACTTCTACACCGAAATCGGCTAATTTTGCCGCCTCACGCATAATCTCTATCTCATTAGTACTTTTCTTCATACGTAAAGATCGTAGTTTTTCTTCAGCAGAAACAAACACAGCATTAGGAAATTTACTTTGAAGATTTTCAAAGCGCTCCATGTTCATATGTAACTTTTCTACCGCAATGGATGTGACATCAATATTTCTTTTTCTAATAGCTTGTTCAACAAGTGCCCACGCATCGTCGGTGTCACTACAACCAACAACCTCGTGAGACCAACCACTGTTTTTCACATCCTCTACTTCCATCGCTGGACAAACTAGAAATGGCTCTTGTTCGGGAAACACGCATACAGCTAGTAATCTCTCATGAGGATCGCTATAAAAATTACTTAAGTAAAATACATTAGGTGTTGATGTGATAAAAGCAAACGAGATGTCTTTCTGCTTAAGCCAGTTAGAAAGGCTTTCTATACGATTAGTCATTAAGATTCTCCTTTTATTTTGTTTTGAAAAATTCTCTTTTGTGGCATAACCAATTTCTATTAGCGTAGCAATCTTATTTGTTTAGTGCAACTGAGAACTGAGCATAATGTAGAAGGAATTTTTATAATATTGGAGAAGAAGTACATAGTTAATTTGAAAGGGGAGACATTTTGTGAAGGTATCTTTTCATGGACACTCAGTTGTTAAAATTGAAACGAACAGCAAGGTAATTCTTATTGATCCCTTTATAAGTGGAAATGGCCAAACTGATCTAAATGCTAATGAGGTGCGCGCGGATGTCATTTTATTAACACATGGTCATAATGATCATGTAGGTGACACCGTTAGTATTGCAAAACGTACAGGAGCTCTTGTTGTAGCGCCATTTGAATTAGCTGGACTCATGGGGAAAAAGGGCTGTCAAGTACACCCGATGCACATAGGAGGTGCCCACGAATTTGACTTTGGCCGTGTGAAGTTTACTCAAGCCTTTCACGGTTCTTCTTATGAAGAAGAGGATGGAACGATTGTTTATACAGGCATGCCGGGTGGAATTTTGTTTGAGGTAGATGGTCAAACAATATATCATGCTGGTGACACAGCATTATTTTCTGATATGAAGATGATAGGTGAACGAAATAATATTGATTTAGCATTTTTACCAATTGGAGATAATTTCACAATGGGACCAGAAGATGCTGCAACAGCAGCTGAATGGCTAAATGCAAAAAAGGTTGTACCGATGCATTATAACACGTTCCCGCTGATTGAGCAGGACGCTGACGCATTTGTTAAGATGCTGCCGAATGGTACAGGACAAGTGTTAAAACCCGGAGAAAGTGTGAGTATTTAGTTTTTTGTTCAGTATCAAGTCTGATGTATCTACTAATGCCTATTATGGAGAAATAAATGGGTGAATCGCGCGAATAGGTGTGTAGAACGCGCGAATAAGGGTGTGAATCGCGCGAATAGGTGTGTGAACCGCGCGAATAGGTGTGTGAACCGCGCGAATAGAGTGTAGAACGCGCGAATAAGGGTGTAGAACGCGCGAATAAGGGTGTGAATCGCGCGAATAGGTGTGTGGAGCGTGCGAATAGGTGTGTGAATCGCGCGAATAGGTGTGTAGAACGCGCGAATAAGTGTGTGAATCTCGCGAATAAAGTGTGACATCGCACCAAACTGGGTTACATTAGTACCAAAAAGATGGGGTTACAATCGCACCAAACGAGGCAGCGCTCTCACCATATAAAAGTAATCATTCACTTAATAACACAGGCTAATTTCAGGATACCATTACACAATTATACTTACACGAACTAAGGTTGCTTATAACACAACAAAGGATGCCACAAAAGTAGAAGGCATCCTTTGTTTACGTTATTAAAATACTTTCGTCGTCCAAGTTTCACCATTCCAGATATGTGTGACGATATCACGGTAAAACTCGGGTTCATGGGAAATTAAAAGAATGGTACCTTTATAAGCTCTTAATGCGCGCTTCAATTCCTCTTTCGCATCAACGTCTAAATGGTTGGTTGGCTCATCTAATACAAGAACATTAGATTCACGATTAATAAGCTTACATAGTCGAACCTTTGCTTTTTCTCCACCACTAAGAACTTCTACTTTACTTTCAATATGCTTTGTAGTTAAGCCGCATTTAGCAAGCGCTGCGCGGACCTCGTATTGAGTGTAATGAGGAAACTCCTGCCATACTTCTTCAATACAAGTGCGATAGTTTGTGTCACGAGTTTCTTGCTCGAAGTAGCCAATGTGTAAATGGTCTCCTAATTCAACTTCACCAGTGATAGGCTTGATTTCTCCTAAAATACTCTTTAATAAAGTTGTTTTACCAATTCCGTTTGCACCTGTAATAGCAATTTTTTGACCACGTTCCATCGTTAAGTTTAATGGTCTAGATAGTGGTTCATCATAGCCAATGACTAAGTCCTTTGTTTGGAAAATATAGCGACTAGCTGTGCGAGCCTCTTTAAAGTTAAATTCTGGTTTTGGCTTCTCCGCGGCTAGCTCAATGATATCCATCTTATCTAGTTTTTTCTGACGTGACATCGCCATATTTCTTGTTGCTACCCGCGCTTTGTTACGAGCAACAAAGTCTTTGAGTTCAGAAATTTCCTGCTGTTGTTTTTTATATGCAGATTCAAGCTGTTGCTTTTTCACTTCGTATACTTGCTTGAAGTTCTCGTAATCACCAACGTAACGATTTAATTCTTGATTTTCCATATGATAGATTAGGTTTACAACACTATTTAAAAATGGAATATCATGCGAAATCAAAATAAAGGCATTTTCATATTCTTGTAAGTAACGCTGTAACCAGATTATATGCTGTTCATCAAGGTAGTTTGTTGGCTCGTCTAATAATAATATATCGGGCTTTTCAAGCAGAAGCTTAGCTAATAACACCTTCGTACGCTGACCACCACTTAAGTCAGTTACGTCACGATCTAAGCCGACTTCATCAAGACCTAAACCGCGAGCGATTTCTTCGACTTTAGAGTCAATAATATAGAAATCATTATGAGTAAGAATATCTTGGATAGTGCCGACCTCTTCAAGTAGTTTTTCTAACTCATCGGAATCAACGTCTGCCATTTTACCGTACAATTCATTTATTTCTGCTTCCATATCAAATAAATATTGAAATGCTGTTTTTAAGACGTCGCGAACCGTCATTCCTTTGGACAAAACAGCATGTTGGTCTAAATAACCAACACGTACTTTTTTAGCCCATTCTATTTGGCCTTCATCAGGTTGAAATTTTCTCGTAATTATATTCATAAAAGTTGACTTACCTTCACCGTTTGCCCCAATCAAACCGATATGCTCGCCTTTTAATAGACGAAACGATACATCGTTAAAGATCGCACGGTCACCAAAGCCATGACTTAGATTTTTTACAGTTAGTATGCTCATCGTTTCACCTTTTCTAAAAATGTTATATATGCCATGACCTATTATAAACGGCAACCATCCAATAAGAAAAGAATTCTTTCTTATTTGTTGGATTTTCCCATAGTTCTTTACTGAGATTAATATCAAAAATTGCAACTTAATCAATATAATAACAAGTGTGCATTGAAGCAAAACAGAAACACTCTTATAATAAGGTAAGAAGAATGTACGTATTACAATTAAGAGGGTGAACGTTTCTTGGCTACTAAGCATGAGCAAATATTACAACATATTGATAGTCTCCCTGTGGGAGAGAAGATCTCCGTTCGACAAGTTGCGAAGGAGATGAATGTAAGTGAAGGTACCGCGTATCGTGCAATTAAAGATGCTGAAATTAAAGGCTATGTTAGCACAATTGAGCGCGTAGGTACTATTCGAATTGAACGAAAAAAGAAAGAAAACTTTGAAAAACTAACTTTCGCTGAGGTCGTGAATATTGTAGATGGTCAAGTGCTTGGCGGCCGGGAAGGTTTACATAAAACGCTAAACAGGTTTGTTATAGGAGCGATGAAGTTAGAGGCAATGATGCGCTATACAGAAGCTGGTAATCTTCTTATTGTCGGGAACCGTACGAAAGCGCATCAGCTTGCTTTGGAAGCCGGTGCTGCTGTTTTAATAACAGGTGGCTTTGATACAGAGGACTATGTGAAGAAATTAGCAGATGAGTTACAGCTGCCCATTATTTCTTCAAGCTATGATACGTTTACCGTAGGTACAATGATTAATAGAGCTATTTATGACCAGCTTATTAAGAAGGAAATTGTATTAGTTGAAGATATTCAAAAATCATTAGAGGAAACAACATATCTTTATCCCGATGATACAGTTAATAAGTGGTTTGAACAGAATGAAAAAACGAAGCATAGTCGTTACCCTGTTATTGATAAAAATCTCAAAATTGCTGGTATGGTAACCTCAAAGGATATTATGGGCCAAGATCGAAATGTGTTAATAGATAAAGTTATGACAAAGCAACCTATGACAGTAAGTGGAAAAACGTCCGTTGCTTCTGCCTCTCACATGATGGTATGGGAAGGTATTGAAGTGCTACCAGTAGTAGACGATAACAATCGATTATCAGGAATTATTAGTAGACAAGATGTTTTAAAAGCATTACAGATGATTCAACGACAACCGCAAGTCGGAGAAACTCTTGATGATATTGTTACAAATCAATTCATTGACATTAACCCTGAAAAACGAGGTCAAGAGGTGTACCATTGCAGTGTAACACCACAAATGACTAATCAGCTTGGAACAATGTCTTATGGTGTTTTTACCACGATTATTACTGAGGCAGCCAATCGTGTACTTCGCGCACAGAAAAAAGGAGATCTTGTCGTTGAAAATATAACAATATATTTTATAAAACCTGTACAAATAGATAGCACTATTGAAATTCGTCCGAAAATACTAGAAGTCGGGCGCAAATTCGGGAAAGTAGATGTTGAAGTTTATAATGATAGTGTGTTAGTTGGAAAAGCAATGATGATGTGTCAATTAATTGATCGTTCATAATGAGTATATAAATCATACAGGTTCCGGCAGATTTCTGAAGAGTATGGACGTGGTGAAAAAGGCACCACTAAAAAGTGGTGCCTAACGTGTAACCTAAGGAAAGTATAACACTCTAAACTTATATCAGTATCAGTAACTGCTCGAGAGGGAGAAAAGAACTGCATGTCTATACAAGGTTTTTCCTGAGTCGCTTCGATCCAGCAATCTTCTCGATTTGTTAACGTAGGCGGCGCCTGGTACGTTTTTGTTATTGGTGGTTTGCTTCAGCGATTGCGTGAGGTAAAAAGTACTTGTAAACTTTGTAACCATTAACAGCACTTAGCCCACCAATTAAAATAAACATACTTCCTATGAAATAGCTTACTCCTGACTGGTATATAAAAAAAGTATTCAGTCCAAAAACTAAGACAAAAACGCCTAACGCGATACTTGCTTTACCAGAGATCCACTTTCTCTCCATTGGCTTTTGAGTTCGAAACTGCTTTGTTTTATAAAACAAATACATTACAAATGATAATACAATAAATACAACTAAGACTGGCATAAGGACACCTCCATAAATGTAAGTATGAATGAAATATTAGCTTTATTGACAATGTGTTTATACACATCCACAATTATTTTAACGCTTTGTACATATTGTATCGTGAGTGTTTAAGATTTTCTAGTTTAATTGCATTATAACCTGCTTTAATAACTAATGTTCTTGGATAAAATGACTGATTTAATAAGTCAGCCACTATTGCTTTTAAAAATTGAAGTTTTGTTGATAAGTGCTCCTCACGAAGTGTAGGTATAAAATGTTACTTTTGAACAGAACGGCGATTGAAGCTGAATGTGATGTTTTTCTGTTTAAAACAGTCTGAAAAGGAGACAAAAATGAAAAAAGAGATTTTACAAGCAATAATTCAGTACGAAACGATAATAATTCATCGACATGTCAGACCTGATCCAGATGCGTATGGATCTCAATGTGGTCTCGCTGAAATCATTAAAACTTCATTTCCGAGTAAATGTGTGTATGTAGTGGGGGAATCTGACCCATCTTTACAATTTTTATATTCTTTAGACCATATTGATAATGAAGTTTACAATGGTGCCCTTGTCATAGTTTGCGACACAGCAAACCAAGATAGAATATGTGGAAAGCAGTATTCTTTAGGAGATAAGCTTATAAAAATTGACCACCATCCTAATGATGATGCATATGGTGATATTGTGTGGGTTGATACAAACGCTAGCTCATGTAGTGAGCTTATTTATGAATTGTATTTGTATGGACGAAATCAAGGCTTAAAACTATCTAAACAAGGAGCAAGGTTGATTTTTGCTGGAATAGTAGGTGATACTGGGCGATTTCTGTATCCGAGTACAAGCAAAAAAACATTTAAATATGCTGGTGAGTTAATTGAATTAGATATAGATTTTACTGAAATTTATGAAGGTCTGTATAAAACCAAGAATAATGTAGCAAATTTAAGTGGATATGTACTGCAAAACTTTATAAGCTTGCCATCAGGTGCTGCATACATGAAAATACCAGCTTCTATGCTTACTTCTTATAATGTGTCTCCTAGTGAAGCTTCACTTCTTGTCAGTCTACTAGGGAATATTGAAGGCATTAAGGCGTGGTTATTTTTTGTTGAAGAAGATGGAGCTATTCGTGTGAGACTGCGTTCGAAAGGGCCTATCATAAATGAATTGGCAAAAAAATACCGAGGTGGTGGCCATCCGTTTGCCTCCGGTGCTACGATTTTTGATTGGCAGGAAGCAGATGAAATGATTGAACAACTTGACCAGATTTGTAAGAAGGGTTAATTTAATTACATATATGGATAAGCCAAAGTGTCATGTAGTGCGAATAGTCTTTGGCTTATTTTTGTAACATAATACATTATTTTTGAACAAACAAAGCTATAAAAATAAGAGACATAAATCTTATGTGATTTATATCTCTTCGAAGAATCGCTTTATTTTTATTCACTTGTGAACCTGTCACTGCATTTTTAATGAGGTTGTAACGGCTGTTCATCTATAATAGGTTCACAATCTGGAATAAACCAAGTACCAAGGTCAGTTTTGTCTTGATGTACGTGAAGTTGTAATTGTTGTATTTCTTTTTCTAAAAGCCTTGCTATCTTAGGTGTCTCAACATAGGCGGAGTAGCCATTCATTATTTGTTGAAGCTTTTGATTAACAACTCGCCTTTGGGTAATAATACGCAATTTCCCCACCTCCGAATAGGTACCTACCTATATGATATAGTGGGACATCTATGTTTGCTATACATTTTTAGAAAAGTTCATATAATTCTCAAATTATAGAATATCAAGATAGAAATTCAACTTTTAGTTCTATATATAAGGTCGTAAATACAAAAAGTTCAGTAATAGTTACACGATAT
This sequence comes from Bacillus sp. HMF5848, assembly GCF_003944835.1. Lineage (GTDB taxonomy): Bacteria > Bacillota > Bacilli > Bacillales > HMF5848 > HMF5848. Next base: position 3,195,254 of record NZ_RWIV01000001.1, on the reverse strand, counting down.
TGTTTTTCCTCAACTAAATATGGTTTATTTTCAATTGCTCTTTTTAATAATGTTTTGTTTTTAAAAACGGTTTCGATATCTTTTGCTAAAAGATGTTTAATCTCATTTTTCGCAGATTCTTGTATTAAGAAAACTGTATAGCCGTCAAGTTTGAGTTGCGATGCATTCGCGACACGAATTTTAATGTCTTGAACTGTTAGCTGTTTTTTATTTTCTTCGTTCAATTGATTGTAGTCCTCTTGCCATATCTCCAACTTATCTTGTAAATTTTTCATCTCGGTCTTTAAAGTAACTATTTCTTGAAATTGTTTCTCACGAAGTTCTCCATAAATATATATAAACATACACCAGCTAATAATAGCACCAATTACCATGCCAGCAAAAAAACGTTGCCAGTTTGGATTTTTGTAATATGGAGGGATTCTCATTTATAATACGTGCTCCCCTGTCAGCCATTGAATGATTAGAGCACCTGTTTGAGCCCCACCCATAGCTGAAATAATTAATAATATTTGTTTGACGATGTCATTTGTTGCTCCTTCAAATATTCCTCTTTCAAAGTTATAAAATGCATCAAATGTGCCACCTATCGCTGCAACAAGGGCCCAAATTTTTAGCCGATTAGATAAACGAAACATAGCTGTTAAAGGTGGTTCCCCAACTAAAAAGGCCCCAATGGCTCCAATAATCGTTCCCCCTAGCATCACACCTAACGCAATAAAATAACTGTCAAAAAATGCTGGTATAAATGGTTCTTTCATAGTTTTGTCCCTCGCTTTCCTTACTACTATATGGACAATCTATCTTGAGTATGTCAAACATAAATAAGAACATACATTCTTGTGTTGTGATATACTAAGGTTGTAGAATTTCTATATGTAACTGAGCTACGTAGGTTGTTGTCCAACTGTTAGGAATTATAGTTGGATTCAATCTGTAAAAGTGGTATTGTCGGATTAATGATAAGCACGTGAAAATAAAGTTTAATTGAAGGAGGGTTTGCATAATGACGTTTGTTCACCTGCATGTACATAGTTGCTATAGTTTATTGTCAAGTTCTATTAGAATAGAACAACTTGTTAAAGCCTGTATTGACAAAAATTTTTCCGCTGTGGCAATAACGGATGAAAATGTAATGTACGGGGCAGTCCCTTTTTATAAAGCTTGTGTAAAGCAAGGCATTAAACCAATTATAGGTCTTACATTATCTGTTGCTGATGAGTGGAAGAGTGACGCAAAACAATCATATCCGCTTGTTTTGCTTGCAAAAAATAACATCGGTTATAAGCATTTAGTGAAGCTTTCAAGTGCCTTTCAAGTAAAGGCACAGCAGGGAATACCTAAAAAGTGGCTTGCGCAATATGCCGAGGGGCTTATTGCGATAACACCTGGTAGTAAAGGTATTATTGAAACGTTAGTCGATGAACAACAGTTACCAATGGCAAAGCAAGCTATTGAGGAATTTAAAGCGATCTATAAGGACGATTTTTATATTTCAATTCAAAATCATGGGTTAGAAATAGAGCAAAAGCGCAATAATAATTTATTTCAATTAGCAAAGGAATTGGACGTAAAGCTTGTCGCCACAAATAACGTTCAATACCTTAGTAAGGAAGATGCTGAGGTTGTTACGTGTTTGCGCGCTATTAAACAAGGTGTTCCCATTAACGATGCAACATTACAAATGTTGCCTTCCAATGAATTTGACTTTAAGTCAGAGTCTGAAATGAAGGCTATATTAAATGACTACCCTGACGCTCTTGCAAATACTGTGTCAATAGCATCGCAATGCAATGTAACATTGGAGTTTGACAAGATGCTGTTACCAAAATTTCCTGTCTCTGAGCATAAAGATGCCCATAGCTATTTACAGACGATTTGTAAGCAAGGCTTAATTGATAGAGATGTACAAACACCTGACTATGAACAGCGGTTGCAGTACGAACTTAGCATCATTCAGCGCACAAATTTTAGTGATTATTTTTTAATTGTCTGGGATTTTATGAAATTTGCTCATGAGCAAGGTATATTAACAGGACCTGGACGTGGGTCTGCAGCGGGCTCTCTCGTTGCATATGTGTTAAAAATTACAGATGTAGACCCTTTAAAACATGGGCTATTATTTGAAAGATTTTTAAATCCGGAGCGAATTACAATGCCGGATATTGATATAGATTTTCCGGATAATCGTCGTGATGACATGATTCAATACGTTAAAAATAAATATGGTGACTTGCATGTTGCGCAAATTATTACATATGGTACTTTTGGAGCAAAAGCTGCTATTCGTGATGTTGCTCGTGTGTTGGGAGCTTCTGTGCGTGAAGCAGATTACCTCACAAAGCTTGTTCCAAGTACGCCGGGATTAAATTTACAACAAGCTATAGATCAATCACCACGTCTTGCCGAACATTTACGTGAAAATACTTTTAGTAAACGAATTATTGAAACAGCTCAAAGGATTGAAGGACTTATTCGCCATACATCCACGCATGCAGCGGGTGTTGTCATTAGCGAAGAACCATTACCTGAGCTAATTCCCATCCAAGAGGGGCATAACGATGTTTATTTGACACAATATCCGATGGAAATTCTAGAAAATTTAGGACTGTTGAAAATTGATTTTTTAGGGTTGCGGAATTTAACCTTGCTCGAGGAAATTTGTAAATATGTGCAGCGGCAAATTGGTAAGAGATTCAGCTTGGAATCTATTCCTATTCAAGATCAACAAACATTTGAGCTACTGAGCAGGGGAGACACAACAGGTATATTTCAGCTTGAATCTGAAGGCATGCGTAAAGTGTTGATGCGTTTGCAACCAACAGAGTTTGAAGACATTGTTGCAGTCAATGCATTGTATCGACCAGGACCGATGGAGAATATACCAATCTATATAGACAGAAAGCACGAAATACAGCAAGTTGAATATCCTCATCCGGATTTAAAGCCAATTTTGGAAAACACGTATGGTGTTATCGTATACCAAGAGCAAATAATGCAAATCGCCTCAAAAATTGCTGGTTTTTCACTAGGCGAAGCTGATTTACTGCGTAGAGCAGTTGGCAAAAAGAAAAAAGATGTTTTAGATAAAGAAAGACAGCATTTTGTACAAGGATGTCTTCGAAATGGCTATGATATGAAAGTAGGAGAGCAATTATATGATTTAATTGTTAGATTTGCGAACTACGGTTTTAACAGAAGTCACGCCGTTGCATACAGTATGATCGCTTATCAGCTAGCATATTTAAAAGCACATTATCCAGTATCCTTTTTGGCAGCGTTACTTTCGAGTGTATTGGGAAATGAGGCGAAAATATCTCTATATATTCGTGAAGCAAAATACAAAGGAATTAAAATATTACCTCCATCTATTAATAAAAGTGGATATGGTTTCACTGTTGAACGAGAGGGCATACGATTTGGTTTGGCAGCGGTAAAAAGTGTAGGTGCTGCTGCTTTGCGTAATATTTTTCAACAACGAAAAGTACGTCCATTTCACGATTTATATGATCTATGCTTACGTACAGATCAAAAGCATGTGAACAGACGGACTTTAGAATCATTAGTGTTCTCTGGAAGCTTAGATGAGTTTTCGATCGAACGAGGGAGCCTTTTAGCAAGTCTCGACATTGCGTTAGAGCATGCTGAACTATTCAAACCGAAGGATGAGGGCCAAATTGGCTTGTTTGAGGATGATGGTGGTGCTGTAGTAAAACCAAAGTATGTGGAGGTTGAGCCGCTTAGACAAGACATAAAGCTTAGTTTTGAAAAAGAATCGTTAGGCTTTTATTTATCAGATCATCCTACAAATGCTTATGAAAGACAAATTAAACAGCATGGCGGCATACCAATTATTGAGCTTTTACAATTAAGTAAACAAACAAGAATAAAAACAGGTGTATATGTACATGATGTTAAAGTAATTCGTACGAAAAAAGGAGAGCAAATGGCATTTTTAGTCGTTAGTGATGAAACGGCAGATATGAATGCAATTTTATTTCCAGATGCATTTACTAAATTTTCTCAACTGTTACAGCCTGGTGAAGTTTGTTTTCTTGAAGGAGCAGTTGATGAACGTGATGGACAGAAGCAATTTATAATTAAGAATTGCATGAAACCAAACGAGTTACCTGATCTAATTGATAAAGTTTTATACGTAAAGATTGACAGTGAAACAAATGCGACATTATTAAACAGTTTAAAAACAACGTTGCAAAAACATCCTGGTACATCAAACGTATTTTTACATTATTCTACTACTAAACGCACAGTGAAACTAAGCGAGCCTTATACAGTTGCATTAGGTTTAGAGTTAATAGAAGAGCTTAAATTACTATTAGGTGCAGAGAACGTTTTTGTGAAGTAGTCTGCTTTACAGAAAGATTAAAATATTATATGGTATAAGGGATAGTGGTCTGACCACTACCCTTTTTTCATTTTGCAATGGTGTCTCGAATGTGTTACGCAAAGTAAGTTAGTCAAAATGTGAAACAACGCAATTTTAAACTTTGGTATTAACTAGTAATTTCACTAACATACTTATGTCTACATATTGGAGCCGCGCAAAAAGAGAGAAATAAAGATAGAAAACCAACACGAAGTTAGACAAACATATGTGTTTTGTCAGCTAAATTAGTTTGAAATGGAGTGGACGCAGTGTCACTTAGAGAAGAAGCCTTACATATGCATAGAGTTCATAAAGGAAAACTCGAATCAAAATCAAAAATACCAGTCAAAAATGCAAAGGATTTGAGTTTAGCATATTCACCTGGAGTAGCTGAACCTTGTAAGGCAATTTTTGAAGATAAGTCAAAGGTTTATGAGTACACAATGAAGGGCAACATGGTGGCAGTTGTGTCAGATGGAACCGCTGTTTTAGGACTAGGCCATATAGGACCTGAGGCAGCACTTCCTGTTATGGAAGGAAAAGCTGTACTGTTTAAAAGCTTCGCAGGGGTGGATGCTTTCCCTATTTGTTTAAACACAACGGATGTAGATAAAATTGTTGAAACAGTTAAACTGTTGGAACCTACATTTGGTGGTGTCAACTTAGAGGACATTGCGGCTCCGAATTGTTTTGAAGTTGAAGAACGCTTGAAAAAAGAAACAAATATCCCAATATTTCATGATGACCAACATGGAACTGCCATTGTAACCTTGGCAGGACTTCTAAATGCTTTGAAATTAGTAGGTAAGTCGATGTCTGAAATAAAAGTAGTTGCAAATGGTGCAGGTGCTGCTGGAATAGCAATTATAAAATTAATGCGTAAATACGGCATTCAAAACATTATTATGTGTGATTCAAAGGGTGCTATTTATGAAGGGCGACCAGTTGGCATGAACGCGATTAAAGAAGAGGTTGCAAGCTTTACAAATCGTGAAAAATTAGACGGATCCTTACAGGATGTTATTCAAGGGGCCGATGTGTTTATTGGTGTATCTGTTGAAGGAGCATTAACGCAGGACATGGTTAAATCAATGAGCAATGATCCAATTATTTTTGCCATGGCAAATCCTGTGCCAGAGATTATGCCAGAGGATGCATTTGCTGCAGGTGCAAAAGTAGTCGGAACGGGGAGATCTGATTTTCCTAATCAAGTTAACAACGTATTAGCGTTTCCAGGGATTTTTCGAGGTGCATTAGATGTACGAGCTACGCATATTAATGAACAAATGAAAATGGCAGCTGTTGAGGCTATTGCTAGCCTGGTAAGCGATGAAGAATTATCTAGCACATACGTAATACCAACGCCGTTTGACCCTAGAATAGCTCCTAAGGTGGCAGCTGCCGTTGCAAAGGCCGCTATGGAAACAGGAGTTGCTCGTATTAATGTCGATCCTTTTGAAGTGGAAGAACGAACTAGAGAGCTTGCAATTATTGGGAAAGAATAACAATTACTATTAAATATGTAAGCTAGAAAGTACATCCTGTGCTTTTTAAGAACAGAGCGGTGATAACCAATGACAGAACAAAGGCAAAAAATGTTTGTTGATATAGTGTGGAAAATAAGGGCAATCATGGAAGAGGATCATTTGACAGCGGGAGACAAAATTCCGTCCGAACGAGAATTAAGTGAACGTCTTTCTTGCGGACGCTCTTCTGTTAGAGAAGCCCTACGTGCACTGGAATTGCTTGGTCTTATTGAGACAAGACGTGGAGAAGGCACATTTATTCGAGATTTTAAAGACCATCATTTAATAAAACTATTAGGCTCTTTTTTATTACGAGAGGACATTGTACAGCAGGATCTTTTAGAGACAAGGACGGTTCTTGAAAAAGATTGCTTACGCTTATGTATATTAAATGATACTCTTAACGATAAACTTTTCTCAAATTTGCCGAAAACATATGAAGCTCTTATTCATACTATTGTTGAAAATTGTGGGAATCAACTTTTATATCGCATTTGGACTATAGTTTATGATTATTGTAAGGTCACAGATCAGCCCTCTGTGACTATTACACCAGAGTTTTTTGATTCATTCGTTGAGACGTTACTAAGTAAAAACCTTCATGAAGTCTTTGAACTCTATGATAAAAAAATGCATGTTATGTCGAAAGCTAATTGACAAGATTATACATCATGCTTGGCTATTTGCTGTTAAAGTATAAGGAATAAGATGCGAAAATAGGGGGGTACACCTTGCTGAAAGATATTTTTTCGAAAAGAAAGAAGTATGCGACAATTCCTTCTGAACAAGGAAAGCAAGATGTTCCTGAAGGCATTATGTCGAAGTGTCCTAAATGTAAAAAAATAATGTATACAAAAGAGTTATTACAAAATGACAAAGTATGCATGAATTGTGGATATCACTACCAAATGACAGCGAGAGAACGACTAAATAGCGTATTAGATAGTGATACATTTTTTGAATATGATAGTGACATACTTTCGAAAAATCCTTTGCAATTCCCAGAGTATGAAGAAAAACTTTCTAAAGACATGAAAAAGGCTGGAATTAACGAAGCTGTTGTCACAGGAGAGGGGCAAATTGACGGATTTCCAGCTGTAGTGGCAGTAATGGATTCAAACTTTCGTATGGGGAGTATGGGCTCTGTTGTAGGCGAGAAGATTACTAGAGCTATTGAAAGGGCTAATGAAAAAAAACTACCTTTCATTATTTTTACTGCTTCAGGTGGAGCACGTATGCAAGAAGGAGTCCTAAGCTTAATGCAAATGGCTAAAACAAGCTCTGCACTAAGATTATTTAGTGATAATGGAGGATTAATTGTTTCTGTGATGACTCATCCCACAACCGGGGGGGTATCAGCTAGTTTTGCTTCTTTAGGGGATTATAATTTAGCAGAGCCAGGTGCTTTAATTGGGTTTGCAGGACGTCGCATAATCGAGCAAACTATTCGTGAAGATTTACCAGACGATTTTCAAACATCTGAGTTTTTGTTAAAGCACGGTCAACTAGATGCGGTAGTTCATCGTAATAGTATGAAAGAGAAGTTAACACTTATTTTAAAGCTTCATCACAAGGTAGGTGATTTATCATGATAGGCGAGCTTGAATTTGAAAGGCCGATACTAGAGTTACGGAAAAAAATAAATGAACTAAAAGAGTTTACTGAGATCTCTGATGTAAACTTAGTTCAAGAAATTTCGAAGCTTGAGCAACGTCTCGTTAAACTAGAGGCCGATATATACAATCACTTGCAGCCATGGGACCGTGTCCAAATTGCTCGTCATCCAAACAGACCTACAACTTTAGAATACATTAACTTTATATTCGATGATTTCTTTGAGTGTCATGGTGATCGATTATTCGGAGATGATGCCGCTATAGTAGGTGGTATTGCATCGTATCATGGGGTGCCTGTTACTGTAATTGGTCACCAAAGAGGAAAAGATACAAAAGAAAATATTCGTCGCAATTTCGGTATGCCACATCCAGAAGGGTATCGTAAAGCATTACGCCTTATGAAGCAAGCAGATAAGTTTGGGAGACCTATTATTTGCTTTATAGACACAAAGGGTGCTTATCCTGGAAAAGCTGCCGAAGAGCGGGGACAAAGTGAAGCGATTGCTCGTAACCTATTTGAGATGGCAGGCTTGAAGGTACCGATTATTTGTATAGTAATTGGCGAAGGTGGAAGTGGCGGTGCTCTTGCACTTGGAGTCGGTAACGAAATATTGATTCTAGAAAACTCTACTTACTCTGTTATTTCACCTGAAGGAGCAGCTGCAATTCTTTGGAAGGATGCTTCTCAAGCGCGCCGTGCAGCAGAAACGATGAAAATTACAGCACCTGATTTGAAAAAATTAAATATTATTGATGAGATTATAAGGGAAGTTCGAGGCGGTGCACACAAAGATGTAGAGCAACAGGCTGAGTTTATTGACCAAGCTCTCTATCCAGTTATGATGCGCTTACAATCTTTACAGCCAGAAATCTTGATTAAAACTCGTTATGAAAAGTTTAAAACAATAGGACAATATGAAGAACGTACCGAAAAAGTTGTAAAGGAAATTTGACGATTGTGTGTCCTTTATAGGACACACATTTTTTTCAATATAATTAGGGTTGTGTTCGAATTTTCTTCGTGTTATTTTTATCATGTTATGCATACTAGAAGTATGAAGAATTTTTGAACTTCTTAATTTTCCTTTACATATGAACTAAGAAGTATTTTAATATTACTTATGTGATAATTGATGAGGTGAATAGTTATGAAACGAATTGGAGTTCTTACAAGTGGAGGAGATTCTCCAGGTATGAATGCAGCTGTTCGTGCAGTTGTCCGTAAAGCGATTTATCACGATGTTGAAGTGTTTGGTATTTACCATGGCTATGCGGGGTTAATATCTGGACAAATAAAACAACTTAACGTTGGGTCTGTTGGTGATATTATTCATCGTGGGGGTACAATGCTCTATACAGCCCGCTGTGAAGAATTTAAAACACCAGAAGGACAACAAAAAGGTATCGAGCAGTTAAAAAAATATGGTATTGAAGGCTTAGTTGTTATTGGTGGCGATGGATCTTATCGTGGTGCTAGAGCATTAACAGAGCAAGGGTTTCCATGTGTTGGTGTACCTGGTACTATTGATAATGATATTCCTGGTACAGATTTCACAATTGGTTTTGATACTGCATTGAATACTGTTATTGATTCTATCGACAAAATTCGCGATACTGCTACATCCCACGAAAGAACTTATGTAATTGAAGTTATGGGACGTCATGCTGGTGATATTGCACTTTGGTCTGGCTTATCAGGTGGGGCTGAGACAATATTAATTCCAGAAGAGAATTTTGAGATGGAAGAAATTATTGGTCGTCTTAAGCGTGGACACGACCGCGGTAAGAAGCATAGTATCATTATTCTTGCTGAGGGAGTGGGAAGTGGTGTTGAATTTGGTAAGCAAATTCAAGAAGCTACTAACTTCGAGACTCGCGTATCTGTTCTTGGTCATATTCAACGTGGAGGCTCACCAACTGCTGCTGATAGAGTATTAGCAAGTCGTTTAGGAGCTCGTGCTGTTGAGTTAATTTTAGAAGGCAAAGGTGGACGAGCTGTAGGTATTAAAAACAATCAGCTAGTGGACAATGACATAATTGAAGTGCTAAAGCAAAAGCACACAATCGATCCAGTTATGTATCAGCTTTCTAAAGAGTTATCTATTTAGTATATCGCTGGAATCGTTTCCAGTATAAGTCAATAGGAGGGTTTTTGCAGTGCGTAAAACAAAAATTGTTTGTACAATAGGTCCCGCTAGTGAGAGCGTGGAGACTTTAACAAAATTAATCGAATCTGGTATGAATGTGGCTCGTCTTAACTTTTCACATGGTGATTATGAAGAGCACGGTGCTCGTATTATTAACATTCGTGAAGCAGCAAAAAGAACTAACAAGAGCATTGCTATTCTTTTAGATACAAAAGGACCTGAAATCCGTACCAACAATATGGAAAATGGTGCAATTGAGCTTGTTGAAGGAAATGAAATTATTGTATCTATGACTGAAGTGTTAGGTACAGTAGAAAAGTTTTCTGTTACATATGAAGGGCTTATAGATGATGTATTCCCAGGCTCTAAAATTTTACTAGACGACGGTCTAATCGGACTAGAAGTTCTTGAAGTGCGTAAAGACAAAAATGAACTTTTAACTAAAATTTTAAACAGTGGTACTTTGAAAAACAAAAAAGGTGTAAACGTACCGGGTGTTAAAGTAAACCTTCCTGGTATCACTGAGAAAGATGCAAACGATATTCGTTTTGGTATTGAACAAGGTGTTGACTTTGTTGCTGCATCATTCGTACGCCGTGCTTCTGATGTTCTAGAAATTCGTGAGCTATTAGAAGAGCACAATGCATCAGATATTCAAATCGTACCTAAAATTGAGAACCAAGAAGGTGTCGACAATATCGATGATATTTTAGCGGTATCTGATGGTCTAATGGTTGCGCGTGGAGATCTAGGTGTTGAGATTCCAGCAGAAGATGTTCCACTAGTTCAAAAAGAATTAATTAAAAAGTGTAACGCATTAGGAAAACCAGTTATTACTGCAACACAAATGCTTGATTCTATGCAACGCAATCCTCGCCCAACACGCGCGGAAGCTAGTGACGTAGCAAATGCTATATTTGATGGTACAGATGCTATCATGCTTTCAGGTGAAACAGCTGCGGGTTCATACCCAATTGAAGCGGTTCAAACAATGAACAACATTGCGAAGAAAGCAGAAACAGCTTTAAATTACCGTGAAATCATGCAAAAACGCAGAAGAGAAAGCGAAATTACAATTACTGATGCAATTAGTCAATCGGTTGCACATACAGCTTTAAACCTTGATGTAAAAGCTATCATTGCTCCTACTCAAAGTGGTCACACAGGAAGAATGATTTCTAAATATCGTCCTAAAGCACCAATTGTTGCTGTAACAAAAGACGATTCAGTTTGCCGTAAGCTTGCACTAGTTTGGGGTGTATATCCACAGGTTGGTCAACAATCTAACACAACAGACGAAATGCTTGAGCTATCTGTAGAAACAGCTTTATCTGCTGGTGTAATTAAGCATGGTGATCTTGTAGTTATTACTGCTGGTGTACCAGTTGGCGAAACAGGTACAACAAACTTAATGAAGATCCATGTTGTTGGTGACATCGTTGCTAAAGGACAAGGTATTGGTCGTAAGCAAGCGTTTGGTAAAGTGGTTGTTGCGAAAAATGCTCAGGAAGCTAATGAGAAAATGACTGAGGGTGGCGTTTTAGTAACTATTAGTACGGATCGTGACATGATGGATGCACTTCAAAAGGCTTCTGCGTTAATCACTGAAGAAGGTGGCTTAACAAGTCATGCTGCTGTAGTTGGCTTAAGCCTAGGTATTCCAGTTATTGTAGGAGTAGAGGGAGCTACATCTTTACTATCTGCAGGTCAAGAAATTACAGTTGATGCAGGACGTGGTGTTGTATACCAAGGTCATGCAGGAGTATTGTAATAACTTAATAACATATACACAAAGCGCTTTGGAGAATTTCTCCGAGCGCTTTGTTTTTTTATCGCTCCGAAAATTGGTGAAAGACAAAAACTGCCATGCGCCGAATTTCATATGTATAAGCTCATGACTCAACCTTGCTGAATTAATGGATCTTGTGGAAGTTAGAACTTGTTTTAGAGCTTAGTGTGTCGACCAGTATGTAACGTTGCTGAAGAGCGTTATTTTTTTAAAAAAATCTTTTCTAGAATTTTAAATAAACAAGCACTATATGTATAATAAAAAGAACAAGATGGGAGTTGATGCAATGCTACGAATCTTATTAGCACTTATTATTATTGTACCGGCTTTAGAAATTGGCTTGTTAGTATTAGCGGGTAATATAATAGGCCCATGGCCTACTGTATTACTTATTATTCTAACAGGAGTATTGGGAGCTTTTTTAGCGAAGCAGCAAGGTTTGAGAACTTTACAAAATGCTCAAATGCAAGTAAATCAAGGGCATATACCAGGTGAATCAGTAATAGATGGATTGTGTATATTAGTAGGTGGTGTTGTGTTATTGACGCCTGGCTTTATTACTGATGCGATAGGATTTTTCTTGCTTTTTCCGGCGACCCGAGCCATTATTAAACCGTTTCTTGTGAAAGTAATCCGGCGCATGATGGATAGAGGTCAATTTACTATTATACGTTAACTAAATTAGACAAAAGGCTGTTGGGTAATCCCCAACAGCCTTTTCATGTTGATTATATTTAGAATTAAGCGGGTTTCCCTTTAATAAATGCCCAAATATCTTCAAATACTTTGGCCGTGTGTAATGTTTTAATGATAACTAATACTACAGGCCCAGCAATAAGTCCTAAAAATCCTATGAGCTTAAAACCGACAAATAGTGAGACTAGAGTGGCAAGTGGGTCTAAACCTATGCTTTGAGATAGCACCTTTGGCTCAAGTAATTGTCTGACTACCATAACTATTATGTATAATATAGCTAACTGTATCGCTAGTAATACATTGCCACTTACAGCAGAATAGATTACCCAAGGTACAAATACGAGACCTGTCCCTAAATAAGGTAATACATCAACAATTCCAATTAAAAGGGCGACTGTTAATGCATGTTCAACTCTAAAAATTAACAGACCTATTAAAATAATAATAGCTGTAATGGAAATCAAAGTAGCTTGTGCTTTCAAGAAACCTACTAACGCTTTTTGTAAATCTACAAACACCGTTTTGCTACTTGTTCTTGCTTTTACAGGTAGAACTTTTCGACTTAATCGACGAAGTTTATCCCAGTCTTTACTAATAAAAAATGTAGCTAAAAAAGAAAAAACTAGTACAGTTGCTGCATTCGGCATCCATTTCAAGAAAGCAGGAATAATAGCAAGTACATTACTTAAAAATGATCCGATGTTATCAGCTAAATTTTGTCCTACATTCTCAATGTTTGTAATGATGGTTGTTTGTTGATCAGCATTTAAGTTTTTAAATAGCGTTGTCAACTGATTATAAAAAGGTATAATCTGACCTGCTATCAACTCCTCAATATATAAAGCTAACTTATCAATATGTTGTGGTAACGTATTAGATAAATATACGGTACCGTTATAAACTTCTGCTACTACTAAGGTTAATAATCCAGCTGCAAAAGCAAGAATTATAATCAAAGTCGTAAAGACGGCAAGAGACCGAGGCATACGAGTACGCAACTCGAAGAAATTTACAATTGGGTTAATCATTAAAGCGATAATAATTGCTATGATAAATGGATACGTTAAAGTTGCAGTGTAATACAAAGCTATACTACCACCAACAACTATTGCAATTACAAATAGTAGTCGCAAAAACAAATACAAAGAGTTTTTGTTTAACAAATTAAAAGGACACCTCCAAAAATTACGATTATATTTATTTTACAACTTTTATGCAATATGGGAAAGAGATGAGAAATTCACTATTTTTGTCAGATATCGTCTCTATATGTTACGATATCTTATATATGTAAAGTCTTAATTGTATAGAGGAGAGCATACACCTTGTTCAGTCAATCAATTATTTTTTTAATTATATTATTAACTATCGGTTTTGTTGCCAAAAACCAATCTCTTATAATTGCTGTTGCTTTTTTACTCTTAGTAAAAGTCATTGGACTTGATGTGAAGGTATTTCCTTATTTACAATCAAAGGGAATTCAATTAGGAGTTACTATTATTACGATAGCAGTACTAGTTCCAATTGCGACAGGAGAGATAGGATTTTCACAAATGACTGCAGCTGTTAAATCATATTATGCATGGATTGCTCTTGCCTCAGGTATTGCTGTTGCTTTATTAGCAAAAGGGGGAGTTCAGCTTTTAGCGAACGATCCTCACATTACGACGGCACTTGTATTAGGTACGATTTTGGCGGTAGCAGTATTTAAAGGTGTAGCAGTAGGTCCATTAATTGGTGCTGGGATTGCATATGCATGCATGAGAATAGTTGAAATATTTATTAAATAATGTATTGCAATAATATTTTTTTAATTGATTCGGTTGTTTTGATTCACAAAAATCTGATAATTGTTTATAATTAACTTGTCGACCTGTCAAATAAATTACATATAAGCACAAAACAGGTCTCATGCACTTAGAAGATGAAGAATGCAATGAAGTATGTTATATTCTCGTTGCATGTTCAAACTTTTAATCAACAACTCAACAATAAGGGCTACTATGTTGATTCGTTTGAACATTCAAAAATGTAAGCCGTTTCTTTTTAGGTGTTGAGTATGTAAATGTACAAATCTTTTAATCTAGTGATGTGGGTATGGCCAAGGGGAAAAAAGTTATGTAAAGGAGAGATGATTCATGACAGTAACACGAGGTCTCGAAGGGGTTGTAGCAACAACATCAAGTATTAGTTCTATTATCGATGATACACTTACATATGTGGGGTATAACATCGATGATCTAGCTGTAAATGCTAGTTTTGAAGAAGTTATTTATTTGCTATGGCATCGTAAATTGCCGAATAAAGAAGAATTGGCACAGTTGACAAAGCAGCTAGCTGATAGTGCTGATATACCACAAGCAGTGATTGACCACTTTAAAGCTATGCCAATCAATAAGGTTCATCCTATGGGTGCTTTACGTTCGGCTGTTTCTATTTTGGGCGAGTTTGACGACGAAGCCGAAGCGATGGATGAAGAAGCGAATTATCGTAAAGCTATTCGCATTCAAGCAAAAATCCCTACAATTACAACTGCGTTCGCAAGAATTCGTAAAGGGTTAGAGCCTATTGCTCCTCGCAATGATTTGAGCTTTGCAGGTAACTTTTTGTATATGCTAACAGGTGAAGAGCCAGACTCCATTGCTATTGAAGCATTTAATAAAGCGCTAGTTCTTCACGCTGACCATGAGTTAAATGCGTCAACTTTCACCGCACGTGTTTGTGTTGCTACATTATCAGACATTTATTCTGGTATAGTGGCTGCTATTGGAGCTTTAAAAGGCCCATTACATGGCGGAGCTAACGAAAGAGTTATGAAGATGTTAGCTGAAATCGGTGATGTTACAAACGTTGAGCCATATATCCAACAAAAGATGGTAAACAAAGAAAAAATCATGGGATTTGGTCATCGCGTATATCGTTTTGGAGATCCACGTGCTAAGCATCTTAAAGAAATGTCAGAGAAGCTTACAAAATTAACAGGTGAACCTAAATGGTATGACATGTCTGTAGCAATTGAAAAAACTGTTACAGCAGAGAAAGATATTCCACCGAATGTTGATTTTTATTCAGCATCTGTATATCATAGCTTAGGAATTGACCATGATTTATTTACTCCAATCTTTGCTGTTAGCCGCGCATCTGGATGGTTAGCACACATTTTAGAGCAATATGATAACAATCGTCTCATTCGTCCTCGTGCAGAATACACAGGACCTGGTATGCAGGTCTATGTACCGGTTGACGAGAGAATGTAACAATAATACTAAATAAAAATGTGTAGGGGTTGATACAATATATTTCAACCCCTTCAATCTAGAATTGACAACATAATGGGAGGTTTTTCTTTTGACAAAAGGGCAAAAAATTTCAGTAGACAACGGTGTATTAAATGTACCAAATGATCCAATCATTCCATACATTGAGGGGGATGGAATAGGACCGGATATTTGGGCTGCTGCTTCACGTGTTCTAGAAGCATCTGTTAAGAAGGCTTACAACGGTGAGAAGGAAATCGTATGGAAAGAGGTGTTAGCTGGAGAGAAAGCATTCAATGCAACAGGTGAATGGTTACCAGCTGAAACGCTTGATGTCATTCGTGAATACATAATTGCAATAAAAGGACCACTAACGACACCTATCGGTGGGGGAATTCGCTCATTAAACGTGGCATTGCGCCAAGAGCTTGATCTATTTGTTTGTTTACGTCCGGTTCGCTATTTTAACGGAGTGCCTTCACCTGTTAAGCGTCCAGAAGATACAGATATGGTTATCTTCCGCGAAAATACAGAAGATATTTATGCTGGAATTGAATATGCTAAAGGCTCAGACGAAGTTAAGAAACTTATTGCTTTTTTACAAAATGAAATGGGTGTTAATAAAATTCGATTCCCTGAAACATCAGGTATCGGAATTAAGCCTGTATCCGAAGAAGGTACGAAACGATTAGTACGCGCTTCAATTAATTATGCAATTGAAAATAACCGTAAGTCAGTAACTCTCGTGCACAAAGGGAATATCATGAAATTTACTGAAGGTGCGTTTAAAAACTGGGGTTATGAATTAGCAGAGCAAGAGTTTGGTGACAAAGTCTTTACATGGGCCGAATATGATAGAATAGTTGAAAACGAAGGAAAGGAAGCCGCTAATAAAGCACAAGCGGATGCAGAGGCGTCAGGGAAAATCATTATTAAAGACGCCATTGCTGATATCTTCCTTCAGCAAATCTTAACACGCCCTCGTGAATTTGATGTTGTAGCTACTATGAATCTTAATGGTGATTATATTTCTGATGCCCTTGCAGCACAAGTAGGTGGAATCGGTATTGCTCCTGGAGCTAACATCAACTATGAAACAGGACATGCTATTTTCGAAGCAACACACGGTACTGCGCCAAAATATGCAAATCTTGATAAAGTTAATCCATCGTCAGTTATTTTATCTGGAGTTCTTATGCTCGAGCATTTAGGATGGCAAGAGGCTGCCGATTTAGTCATGAAATCAATGGAGAAAACAATAGCGTCCAAAGTTGTAACGTATGACTTCGCTCGTTTAATGGATGGAGCAACGGAAGTAAAGTGTTCCGAATTTGGTGATGCCTTAATTAGAAATATGGACTGATTTTATTAGTAAGAGACTATCTATCTTTAATAGATGGTCTCTCTACATAAAGTAGTGGAAGATTTCACTACTCCATTTCTTTATGGCAACTAGATAACACGCGTAGCATAATACTTTTCAAAGTAGGAGGACGGAATGATGACATTTAAAAGAAAAAAAGTATCAGTAATTGGAGCTGGCTTTACAGGTGCTACTACAGCTTTTATTATGGCACAAAAGGAGCTAGCTGATGTCGTGTTAGTTGATATACCACAAATGGAGAATCCAACAAAAGGGAAAGCTCTTGATATGCTTGAAGCTAGTCCTGTGCTAGGGTTTGATGCATCAGTAAAAGGTACTTCATCATACGAAGATACTGCTGATTCAGATGTTGTTATTATAACGGCAGGAATTGCTCGTAAGCCTGGTATGAGCCGTGATGACTTAGTTACAACAAACCAAAAGATTATGACAAGTGTAACTCAAGAAATCGTGAAGTATTCTCCAAACTGCTATATTCTTGTCCTTACTAATCCAGTAGATGCGATGACTTACACAGTTTTTAAAGAATCTGGATTCCCTAAGAATCGTGTTATTGGTCAATCTGGTGTATTAGATACTGCTCGTTTCCGTACGTTTATAGCTGAAGAGCTTAATCTGTCAGTAAAAGATATTACTGGCTTCGTTTTAGGAGGCCATGGAGATGATATGGTACCACTTGTTCGTTATTCTTATGCTGGTGGTATTCCATTAGAAACGTTAATTCCGAAAGAGCGTTTAGATGCTATTGTTGAAAGAACTAGAAAAGGTGGCGGCGAAATCGTTAATCTATTAGGAAATGGTAGTGCATACTATGCACCTGCTGCATCATTAGTAGAAATGGCGGAAGCTATTTTAAAAGACCAGAAACGAGTTCTACCTTCTATTGCTTATTTAGAAGGTGAATACGGCTATGAAGGAATTTATCTTGGTGTACCTACAATTCTAGGTGGCAATGGAATCGAGAAGATTATTGAGTTAGAATTAACAGATGAAGAAAAAGCTTCACTAAACAAATCTGTTGAATCTGTAAAGAATGTTATGACTGTTTTACAATAATAAAAACTAAGACATATAGGTTCGGGGATTAAATATCTCCGAATCTTCTTTCATAAGACGGTTACAAATTATGTTTATGAGGTGCGATAGATGGTTTTGTCTAAAAAGCGAAAAATTGGCAGATATATTAACGAGATTTCAAAAGGTGAAAAATTAACTTTAACGGAAACAATAGAGGATAAGGATTTACTTATCTATTTAGGCCTTACAAACGATGCAAATCCATTATACATTCAACATGATTATGCTTCTCAAACAAGATTTGATAAGCCTATTGTTCCTTCTATCATGCTTACTGGGATTGTGTCTGCAGCCATATCTAAATATTTACCGGGCGCTGGAAGTCACATTATTGAGCAGCAACTTAGTTTTTTAAAGCCTGTTTATCATTATGCTACCATTCAGTTTTTGCTCGAAGTTGTCGGAATTGATGAGGAATCAGAAACGGTAACAATTGAAGTAGTGGCTGAAGATGAAGAAAATGAACAAGTTTTAAAAGGAAGTATCATTGTGTCACCTCCACAAAAGGTTAAGGGACTAGATGGCAAAGATTTAGAAAACTTTTAGGAGAACTCGAGTGTATACTTAGAGTTCTTTTTTAACGTGGGAAAAGAATATTATTCTTAGCCTAAATGAGGACCTAACTCGAGTTGCCAACTTTCGAGAGAAAATTACAAATCAATTTTTCCTTAAAACGAAAATAAACATCAGTTTCCTTGACTACTAGCATAAGCCAGGACTTCCGACGACTAGGACGGCCTAATGACAATAACGCGATAGGACGTTGCGTTGTTATCGACCGGCGGCGCTCGTCTTGTGCTTCTCATCGTTAGACCGTGCCTTGCCCTTTTCTGTCTTTTAGGCTATAAGATACTAAAGTTGCTTATTACACTCTACACTCTATAAAAGAAGAGTCAAGATTTCATTCTTAATTTCGTGCATAGTTTCAAATCTTTTATGTCTATCAAAAAAGTGTTATGATTAAAGCAAAAAATATAATAAAAATGGATGAATTGGTTTCTAAATTAACATTTGGAGGCACATATGAGTAAAAAATTATTAGTAGTCGATGATGAACAATCAATTTTAACGTTGTTGCAATACAATCTAGAACAAGCAGGCTTTGAAGTCATCTCAGCAATGGATGGAGAAGAAGGGCTTGAGAAGGCACTGGACAACAGACCAGACTTAATCGTTCTTGACCTGATGCTTCCTAAAATGGATGGGATAGAAGTTTGTAAACATTTACGTCAACAAAAGGTTGATGTACCTATTCTCATGTTGACTGCTAAAGATGATGAATTTGATAAAGTATTAGGTTTGGAACTTGGTGCAGATGACTATATGACAAAGCCATTCAGCCCTCGTGAAGTCATTGCAAGAATTAAAGCTATTTTACGTAGAACACAAATAAGTGAGTCTTCTCAAACAGGAAAAGATGACAATGAACATGATAAACTTGTCATTGGTGAGCTTAATATCTTACCAGAGCATTATGAAGCTTATTTTGCTGATGAACGCTTAGAATTGACACCTAAAGAATTCGAGCTTTTATTGTATTTGGCCAGAAATAAAGGGCGAGTACTTACTCGAGATCAATTATTAAGTGCTGTATGGAATTATGATTTTGCTGGAGATACTCGAATTGTTGATGTGCACATAAGTCATTTGCGTGAAAAAATTGAAAAAAATACGAAAAAGCCAACTTATATTAAAACTATTCGAGGCTTAGGGTACAAGCTAGAGGGACCAAAGCTAGATGAATAGGTTTCGCACACGCTTACTAGTTACCCTTATTACATTAATTTTATTTGTTCTAATCGCATTAGGTTTTCTATTAGGTCAATTGTATAAAAATTTCTACCTAGATACATACAAGGATAGACTAGAAAAAGAAGTTGAGTTAGTTGCGGAAATAATTGATCACGATAGGTTAAAATCTACAGCGCTACATACTGAGCTGAAAAAGTACAGTAAAATGTTGTATTCAAATCTGTTCCTCTTTGATAATAAAGGCAATGTATTGTTAAAAACAAAGCCCTCCAATAAGAAAATGGAGGAACATCATAATAATTTAATTAAATCTATGATAGATAGTGAGACAGATATTGAAATCGTACAGGAAAAAGATGGAACATTCTATTATGGTGCTCAGTTACTATCTGATAATGGTGATATAAAAGGATACTTATTCTTAAGTACTCCAGTGGAATCGCTTGAGCAAGTGAATAGACGGATATGGATATTACTATCTACTTGTTTAGGTCTTGCTCTTATCGTCATTTTATTTTTAGCTACGAGAATAACGAACCAGTACACACGTCCTATTGAATCAGCCACAAAGGTTGCGATGGAACTGGCGCGAGGAAATTATAATGCAAGAACGTACGAGAATCATATAGATGAAACTGGTATGTTAAGCCAATCAATTAATATTTTAGCAAGAAATCTCCAGGACATGACTAAAGCACAAGAGATGCAGCAGGACAGACTCAAGACGCTTATAGAAAATATGGGGAGTGGCTTAGTTTTAATTGATGGTAGAGGTTATATAAATCTTGTTAACCGTGCATTTAAAGAAATTTTTGATATTGATCCTGTAGATTATTTATACAAACTCTACTATAATGCGTTTACACATACTGAGGTAGTACAATTAATTGAAGAAATCTTTATGACAGAGGTTAATACACGTAGACAGCTCTTGTTGCCTTTGAAAATTGAACGAAAGCATTTTGATGTGTATGGAGCGCCGATTATTGGTACGAACGATGAGTGGAAGGGTATTGTTATTGTTTTTCATGATATAACAGAACTTAAAAAGCTTGAACAAATGCGTAAGGATTTCGTTGCCAATGTATCGCATGAATTAAAAACGCCGATAACCAGTATAAAAGGTTTCTCAGAAACATTGTTAGATGGAGCGATGAAGGATGAAGCAACATTAGAATATTTTCTTTCTATCATCCTAAAAGAAAGCGATCGTTTACAAACATTAATCCAAGACTTACTAGAGTTATCAAAAATTGAACAGCAAGGATTTAAGTTAAATATTGATCATGTAAATATTCAGGAAGTACTAGAAGATATTTTTGTTATTTTGAAAAGTAAGGCCGAGTATAAAGAAATAGACTTGAATTTAAATCTTGAGAAAAAACATTTGTTCATTAAAGGTGACACATATCGCATTAAACAAGTATTTATCAATCTTATAAATAATGCCATTACTTATACACCAAGTGGTGGAAAGGTAATGGTCAATGTCTCTGTTGATGCTAATGATGTGATTATTGCTGTATCTGATACAGGTATTGGCATATTAAAGGAAGAGATCCCACGTATATTTGAACGGTTTTATCGTGTGGATAAAGCAAGAAGTCGCAATTCAGGTGGGACAGGATTAGGCTTAGCAATTGTTAAGCATCTTGTTGAAGCACATGGCGGTACAATAACTGTGGATAGTCGAACCGGTGGGGGAACGACATTTACAGTAAAATTTAAAAAGGATATTTATTGATGTAAAGGTTGCTTTTATTAGATAGATTGGGCTTTGTTTGAAGTTAAAATAAATTACGGATACATAATATATCTCTTTCTCTAGAATATTTACAAGCTCTTTACGTTCACTTAAAGTACAGTTAATATTCAAAGGGTAATATTATATTCGAAAACCCCTTCATCCAAGGAGCCAATCTATCGGACGAGATTTGCGTCTAATGCTGCCAATAATATTTGGTAGCATTTTTTTTTGAAAATCTGAAACCTTTTGTAGTATGATTCGTAAATGATATATGTAAAACAGAAAGAATAAGAGGTGTAAAATATGATAAGTATGCGACGAATATATGCGGCTGTCGGTATTGCGGCACTCGTCATTGTTTTAGGCTTAGCAGCTACAACAACATGGTTTACCGTTGATGAATCCGAGCAAGCCGTTATGTTAACGTTTGGGGAGGCGGGTGCTCCGATAACTGAGCCAGGTCTACATTTTAAAATGCCATGGCCAATCCAAATAGTTGAAACATTATCAAAAGAAACATTTAGCTTAACATTCGGGTATGAACAATTAGAAGACGGTACGATAAGAGAACAACCTCAAGATACAAAAATGATTACTGGTGACGAAAACATTGTACTAGCTGATATGGTTGTACAATGGAAAATAACAGATCCTGAGCGATTCCTATATAATTCACAGGATCCAGTACAAATATTATATAATTCTACATCAGCATCTCTTCGTAGTATTATCGGTAGTTCTAAAATTGATGATGCGTTAACATCAGGAAAGGCAGAAATTGAAGCCGAGGTTCGAGAATTACTTACAGAATTAGTTGCTAAGTATGATGTAGGTATCTCTATTTCAGCTGTTAAACTGCAAGATGTTGAATTACCTAATGAAGAAGTAAGAAAAGCATTTACAAATGTAACAGATGCAAGAGAAATGATGAATACAAAGATTAACGAAGCTAAAAAGTATCGTAACAAAGCTATTAATGAAGCGGAAGGGGAAAAAGATGCCCTTATTTCAAAAGCTGAAGGTGATAAGACAGCTCGTATTGAAGCCGCTCGTGGTGATGTAGCGAAGTTCAATGCATTATATGCTGAATATGTTAAGTCACCAGATATTACAAAGCAACGACTTGTTATTGAAACGCTAGAACAAGTACTACCGGGTGCTGAGATTTATATTATGAACGATGACGGTAGTACGTTGAAATACTTCCCGATTCGTCCGTTAGAAAAGTCAGAAACGCCACCTGCCGTGAAGGAAGGAAGTGTGAACAATGAGTGATGTAATAGATATGAATGAACAACGTAAGCAACAAGGGGATTGGAAGAAGTATACAAGAGGTGGCATTGGCCTAGTTGTTATACTTTTGTTGATAGGACTTGTTTTAAATAACTTATTTATCGTAAAAGAAGGCGAGTATAAAGTTATTCGTCAATTTGGTGAAGTCGTTAACGTTGTACAGGAGCCAGGGTTAAACTTTAAGATCCCGTTTATTCAAACTGTATCAACCCTACCAAAATATCAGATGGTTCTAGATGTACCACAAGCGGAAATAAACACTCGCGATAAAAAGCGTATGCTTGTAGATAATTACGCTATATGGAAAATTGTTGATGCTAAATCAATGATTTCAAATGCAAGAACGGTAATTGGTGCAGAAACACGTATGGAAGAATTTATCTATTCTATCCTTCGTTCTGAGCTAGGTTCTTTAAATTATGATGAAATTATCAATGATGAAAAGTCATCCCGAGGAAGCTTGAACGATCGAGTGACAGAGATGGTTAATGAACTTTTAGAGAAAAATAACTATGGTATTGTAGTTACAGATGTTAGAATGAAGCGAACTGATTTACCGACAGAAAACGAAGAATCTGTTTACAGACGTATGATTTCAGAGCGTGAATCAAAGGCTCAAGAATATCTATCTATGGGTGATGCAGAGAAGAATCGTATTACAGCTCAAACAGACCGTGAAGTAAAAGAGACTCTCGCAAAAGCAAAAGCTGATGCAGAGGTTATTCGTGGTCAAGGTGAAGCAGAAGCAGCGAGAGTATATAATGAGTCATTTTCTAAAGATCCTGCTTTCTACAATTTATATCGTACGCTAGAGTCATATAAAGTTACAATTGATGGTGAAACGGTTATTATGCTACCAGCAGACTCACCGTATGCTAGATTGTTAATGGGCTACACACAATAAGATTTTTTTAGAACGAGAAGGATGTCTATGCGGCATTCTTCTTTTTTTACGTTAAGATGTATTAAACTTTGTTGTTAATTTTTGTTTCCTTTCCGTTGGGGGATCATGAGCCGCGTCTTTGTTGTTTCGTAAATTTTCTTATAAAATTATAAAGTGGTAAAATAAAGATTAGACATATTTTCTACATTTTTTAGGCAGGGTAAAGTAGGGAGGAATTATTAATGAGTAAGAAAAAGGTTGTATTAATAGACGGTAATAGTATAGCGTATCGTGCGTTTTTTGCTCTTCCACTTCTTAATAACGAGAAAGGTATACATACTAATGCCATTTATGGCTTCACCATGATGCTCATGCGTATTTTAGATGAAGAGAAACCGACTCATATACTAGTGGCGTTTGATGCAGGAAAAACCACTTTTCGTCACAATACTTTCCAAGAATATAAAGGTGGTCGTCAAAAAACCCCACCAGAACTGTCTGAACAGTTTACATATCTGCGTGAATTGCTTAAAGCGTATCGCATCCGCACATATGAACTGGAAAATTATGAAGCTGATGATATAATCGGTACTTTGGCAATTCAAGCATCGAAGGAAGATTACGAGGTTAAGGTCATCTCTGGTGATAAAGACCTTACTCAATTAGCATCAGATAAAGTGACTGTTGATATTACACGAAAAGGTATTACAGATGTAGATCACTATACGCCAGATTTTATAATGGAAAAGTATGGAATATTACCAAAGCAGATTATCGATATGAAAGGTTTAATGGGAGACACATCAGATAATATCCCAGGTGTTCCGGGTGTCGGAGAAAAAACGGCTCTTAAGCTTTTAAAAGAATTTGGTACTGTTGAGAAGGTTGTAAATTCAGTTGATAAAGTAAGTGGTAAAAAACTACAAGAAAAACTAACAGAATTTAAGGAACAAGCTTTGTTAAGTAAGGAGCTCGCAACAATTTTGTGTGAGGCACCGATTGAGATTACAGCTGATGACCTTTCGTATGAGGGTTATGATGCAAAGCAGGTTGTTACGATTTTTAAAGAACTCGGCTTTAATTCACTGTTAGATAAATTTGACGATGGTACATTGACTGAAACGAATGAGCCTTTAGAAGATATACAATTTGAAACTGTATCTGAGATTAGCGGTGATATGCTGACAGATACTGAAGCTGCATTATATGTAGAAGTGTTACAAGAGAATTATCACCAAGCTGCAATTCAAGGATTTGCTGTCGTAAATAGCTCAGGGTACTACTATGTCCCTACGAATGTAGCATTAAAATCTTCAGACTTTAAACAATGGCTAGAAAACGCTAATAAGAAAAAATTCGTGTATGACGCTAAGCGAGCAAAAGTAGCGCTAAAATGGCAAGGTGTGAATCTTGATGGGATAACTTTCGACTTGCTACTTGCTTCGTATATCCTTAACCCATCGGAATCAGGTATTACAGATGTGGCTGATATAGCAAGAGGGAAAGGCTTTACATCTGTTCAGTCCAATGAAGCAGTCTATGGGAAAGGGGCAAAACAGCAAATACCGGATGGGCAAGTGTTAGGAGAGCACCTAGTACGTAAAGCAGCGGCAATTTATGCTTTAAAAGACCAGTTTATTCAAGAACTAAAGGACAATGAGCAACTAGCTTTGTATGAGGAATTGGAAATGCCATTGTCACTTATCCTTGCTGAGATGGAATTTACGGGCGTTCAAGTAGATGTTGAACGTTTACATACAATGGGCGATGAGTTAAAAAGGCAGCTAGACGAAATGGAAGCTCAAATTCATGAACTTGCAGGAGTAAAGTTTAACATTAACTCACCAAAGCAGTTGGGAGAAGTATTATTTGAAAAATTAAATCTCCCTGTTATTAAAAAAACAAAAACAGGCTATTCTACATCTGCGGATGTGCTTGAAAAACTAGCCGATAAGCATGAGATTATTGAAATTATTCTGCATTATAGACAGCTAGGCAAATTACAATCTACATATATTGAAGGTTTATTAAAAGTTGTGCATAACGACACTAATAAGGTACATACTCGTTTTAATCAGGCACTGACACAAACGGGAAGGTTAAGCTCAACGGATCCTAACTTACAAAACATTCCTATCCGTTTAGAGGAAGGGCGGAAAATACGACAAGCATTCATACCATCAGAAGATGAATGGGTCATATTTGCTGCGGACTATTCGCAAATTGAATTACGTGTGTTGGCTCATATTGCGAACGATCCTAAGCTTGTAGAGGCTTTTCAAAATGATATGGATATACATACGAAAACAGCGATGGATGTTTTTCATGTAAAGGCCGATGATGTAACATCGAATATGAGAAGACAAGCTAAAGCTGTTAACTTTGGTATTGTATATGGCATTAGTGACTACGGTTTATCGCAAAGCTTAGGTATTACTAGGAAAGAGGCTGGCCAATTTATTGAGCGCTACTTAGATAGTTTTCCGGGTGTTAAAGATTATATGGATAGCATTATCGAAGAGGCTAAACAAAATGGGTATGTAAAAACACTCCTTCAACGAAGACGTTACATCCCAGAGATTCATAGCAGGAATTTTAACATGAGGAGTTTTGCGGAACGCACAGCTATGAACACTCCGATACAAGGAAGTGCAGCTGATATTATAAAAAAAGCTATGATTGATATGGCTGATCGATTACAGCAAGAGAAATTACAAGCTCGTTTATTGTTACAGGTACACGATGAATTAATATTTGAAGCGCCTAAAAGTGAACTTGAAACTTTAAAGAAAATTGTACCTGAAGTAATGGAGCAAGCTATTCATTTAGCTGTCCCGTTAAAAGTGGATTATGCTTTCGGTGATAGCTGGTTTGATTCGAAATAATAGACATAGGAGTGACATAGGTGCCGGAGCTACCAGAAGTTGAAACAGTTCGCCGTACATTGCAACAGTTAGTTATCGGAAAAACAATAGAATATGTAGACGTACGATGGCCAAAAATGATTAAAAAACCTGATAATCTGGATGAATTCAAGATGCTTTTACAAGGTCAAACTATACATCAAGTTGACCGGCGGGGGAAATTTCTCAAGTTTATGTTAGATGATTTTGTACTTGTTTCTCATTTGCGGATGGAAGGTCGTTATGGCTTATATTCAAAGGGCGAAGAATATGATAAGCACACGCATGTTATGTTTACATTCACAGATGGTAGTGAGTTGAGATATAGAGATGTACGAAAGTTTGGTACGATGCACCTGTTTATTAAAGGTAAAGAAGAAGAAGCACTTCCTTTATCACAATTGGGAGTAGAGCCATTTTCACCTCAATTCACGGTAGAATATTTGCAAAATAAACTTAAAAGTACGTCCAGATCTATTAAAGCTGTACTACTAGACCAACAAATTGTTGTTGGTCTAGGTAACATCTATGTAGATGAGGCGTTATTCAGGTCAGGGTTATATCCAGAAATACATGCCAATGAGGTATCGTCTGAACAAATAACACGCTTGCACAATGAAATTATAGATACCCTTAAGGAAGCGGTTGAACAAGGTGGGAGTACCGTTAGGTCTTATGTGAACACACAAGGCCAAATAGGATTGTTTCAGCTGAAAATATTTGTGTATGGGCGTAAAGGTGAACCTTGTAAAAAATGTGGGACAATGATAGAGAAACGGGTAGTAGCTGGTCGTGGAACGCACTATTGTCCAAAGTGTCAACCAGTGGTGGTATCTGCGATGGAATGATTTGCTTCTATTGCGAGAATAAATGAACATTACGTGAACCTCATTCGAAAAAGGTTAACAGTGTAACTTCTAAAGATTAATAAAAAAGTTACGATAGGAAGTGGGGACGCTATGAGCTTAGTTATTGGTTTAACAGGTGGAATTGCAAGCGGCAAATCAACCGTGTCAGCTATGCTTCGTGAAATTGGAGTGCCCGTTATAGATGCTGATGTAATAGCACATCAAGTGGTGAAAGTAGGTCAGCCAGCATATAACGAGATTGTGAATGTATTTGGTGACAGCATTTTAAAAGCTGACAAAACAATTGACCGTCCTCAACTTGGTTCTATAGTGTTTAATAACGAACAAAAGCGATTAGTATTAAATTCAATTGTACATCCAGCTGTTCGTCAAGCGATGCTTTCTGAAAAGAACCTTTATATACAACAAGGACATTCAGTTGTTGTTCTAGATA
Source organism: Bacillus sp. HMF5848 (assembly GCF_003944835.1). Classification (GTDB taxonomy): domain Bacteria; phylum Bacillota; class Bacilli; order Bacillales; family HMF5848; genus HMF5848. Next base: position 3,167,495 of record NZ_RWIV01000001.1, on the reverse strand, counting down.
TTCCGCTTTTATTTGAAAGTAAATTAACTTCACTAGTTGATAAAGTGTTAGTTGTATATGTTGATGAAGAAATACAGTTAGCTCGATTAATAAAAAGAAATCAATTAACAGAAACTGAGGCATTGGCGCGAATCTCGTCACAAATGCCTCTTAAAAATAAGGTGGAGTTAGCTGATGCTGTAATAAATAACAATGGTACTATAGAGGATTCACAGCGTCAGCTTTTTCATATCTTAAAAGAATGGCATGTTAAATTTTGATAATTAATTGTACGCGTTCGTAAATGTGTCTAAAATGTTGCAACCTCTCGCGAATATGTTATACTTAAAAACGCAATATTACCTTAAAAGTATAACGTATTTTTGAAAGGGGATCCTTTATGAAAGCGAGAGTTGCAATTAACGGGTTTGGACGCATCGGCAGAATGGTATTTCGTAAGGCTATTACTGAAGATACATTATCAATTGTCGCTATTAATGCTAGTTATCCAGTAGAAACGTTAGCACATTTAATAAAGTATGACACAACACATGGTAGATTTGCAGGACAAGTTGAAACAGATGATAATGCTTTAATTGTGAATGGGAAGCGAATTTTAGTTGTGAACTCTCGTGATCCAAGAGAACTACCATGGGGATCATTAAAAATAGATATTGTAATAGAAGCGACAGGAAAATTTAATAACAAAGAACATGCGGAAAAGCATATAGTGGCTGGTGCAAAGAAAGTAATATTAACCGCGCCAGGTAAAAACGAAGATATTACGATTGTTATCGGAGTTAATGAAAATGATTTTGATGTGGAAAACCACAACATTATTTCAAATGCATCATGCACAACTAACTGTTTAGCGCCGGTTGTAAAAATTCTAGATGACTATTTTCATATACATAATGGCTTAATGACAACAGTCCATTCTTTTACAAACGATCAGAAAAACATAGATAATCCACACAAAGATCTTCGCCGCGCAAGAGCATGTGCACAATCTATTATTCCGACTACGACTGGGGCAGCGAAGGCACTTTCAAAAGTGTTACCACATTTGAATGGCAAATTACATGGAATGGCATTGCGTGTTCCAACACCTAATGTATCATTAGTTGATCTTGTAGTGGATGTAGAGAAAGATGTAACAGTAGAAGAAGTTAATGAGGTCTTTAGGAAATCTGCTACAGACTCATTAAAAGGCATTGTGGATATTACAATGGAGCCTTTAGTAAGTGTTGATTTTAATACGAATCCTCACTCATCTATCATAGATGGACTGTCAACGATGGTAATGGAAAAGCGCAAAATCAAAGTACTTGCTTGGTATGACAATGAGTGGGGATATTCGTGTCGCGTTGTTGATTTAACGAAGCATATCGCGTATGAATTGTTATCTCACTCAGAAGTTTGCGTCGGATAGTAAACTGTAAATTAATGGCCAAAAGACGTAATTCATTTCAGAAATTACGTCTTTTTTCGTATTGCGTGCCCAGCAAGCCGTTAATTGCTTATTGGTGAAAGTCCAATCTGAGTAAGTGCCAAGACGCTCAGTAGCTGACAGGCAACTGGTGGAGAAATCCTAAGGTTGAAGCCCTGTGACAATGTAACTCCTAAAGAGTGCTAGCAAACTAACAGGTTGTAACATAAAGTGAATCCTGCCGTCTCGTCAATTATAACCCTCATTTGAGGATAAAAAGGGAAGTTGAGCCTTGAGTATATGGGCGAAAACCACGGAAGGTGTGAAGAACTTGGAAGAACAGCACCGAAGAATCCCTCGGGGTAAGGGGAGCGACATGTTAGGACAGTAGTTAACGGAACTGGGGATACCCTCCTCGACACTTTCTTTAGAAAGTAAAGCAGATACCTATAAGTGAAAACGAAGTGGTGGAAGGTCGAGAGGGAGTCGGAGGGGGTCATAGTACCGGTAATGATAACGACAACACAACGTTATCAAGGGAAGGACGGCGCAAGCCAATACCCTACTTCGTTCATATGTTCAAAGGAGGTAAGAGTCAGTGAATGCCAAGAAAACGGCTAACTACACCAATAACGCCAAAGCTCAAGAACTCTGGAAAACATTATACCTTTGTGCCAAGGAAAGCAAAACACGTCGATTTCATGCCCTATATGATAAGATTTATCGACCTGATGTCTTATGGGAGGCATGGCAAAGAGTGAAACGTAAAAAGGGAAGTGGAGGAGTAGACGAGCAGTCACTAGAAGATATCCAGGTTTATGGTGAAAAGAAATTTCTGAACGAACTCTATCTGGAGTTAAAGGAAAAGCGATATCATCCACAACCAGTTCTACGAACTTACATTCCAAAAGATGATGGAAAGAAACGTCCATTAGGAATTCCAACCATTAAAGACAGAGTTGCACAAATGGCAACTAAACTAGTCATTGAACCAATCTTCGAAGCAGATTTCAAAGAATGTTCGTATGGATTTCGTCCCAAAAGGAATGCACATCAAGCAATAGCGAAGATACGTAAAGAGAGTAAAAAGAGTTATTGGGTATTAGACGTCGATATCCAAGGATACTTTGATAACATCAACCATAATAAACTAATGAAACTAGTAGAACAGCGAATTAGTGACCGAAGGGTACTAAAGTTGATTCGAAAATGGTTACAAGCAGGAATCATGGAAGAAGGAAAACTCCGAAATTCTTTATTAGGAGCCCCTCAAGGTGGTGTCATTTCTCCTCTACTATCAAACATTTATCTAAATACGATGGATACTTTATGGGAAAAGAAATTCAACCACTTAGGCACTCTCATCCGCTATGCGGATGATTTTGTCATCTTGTGTAAGACGAAACAACAAGCAGTGGAAAGTGTACGAGTGATTCAAGGCATTATGAACAAATTGGACCTTTCTCTACATCAAGAGAAATCAAGACTAGTTAATATTTGGGATGACTCTGATGGGTTTGATTTTCTAGGATTCCATCACCGCAAATTCCCCGTTCGTAAGAAAGGGGGGCGTATACTCTTTATCATGAATCATATCCCGAGTAAGAAAGTCATGAAGAAAATGCGAAAGAAGATTAAAGACTATACCGAGCCACGAAGTAAATTATTCATGGATATAAAGGAGTTAGTAAAAGGCTTGAATCGTAAACTACGGGGATTCAAGAACTACTATCAACTTTCTCCATTATCTAAGAGGTGGTTGAATCGTATCGACTGGTACGTGTTACAACGTCTTAATCTCTTCAATAATAAGAAGAGAAACAGGCGACATAAACATGCTTATCTGCAAGACACAGTAAAAGAAATACAACTCATATTAGTGAAATTGGCAAGTTAAGTAAGTACATAAAGCTAAAGGAAGAAGAACGTCGGAAAGCCGTATGAGGGAAAACCTCACGTACGGTTTGATGAGGGGGGGCTGAAAGTAAAAGAGATGGCGAAAGCCATCCCTTTGAAATCAGTTCTCTACTCTACTGAGCTAGGGAAACGTGCGACTTTGATTAACCGCGCTAATCTACTGATACTCATGCACAAGTTGTGGAGCCAATTTAGAGAAAATTTTATATGTCCTTCTCATGACCGGTTTAAATTATAATGAATCAGCACATATGTTTAGCAAGCAAGTGAGAAGAGTTAATAGACAGCCATCGTCTCGATAATGAGGGGTGAACGTTTCTAAAAGATAAAATTCCAAATGGCATGTTTATTTTGTTTAATATACATTAATTTGGGGTACCAAATAGATAACTTGGCAACACTATAGAGTTATAGAAACTAAGTTTGCATGAGCGGGGCTATTTTTAACAAAAATAAGAAGTTTGAAAATTAATTTTAAAAAATACAACCAATGTGTTGCAAAACTAACTTAAAGGAAGTATACTATGACTCGTGAACTTCTTGAATGGTATTGTGACTACTTAAAGGGTTAGGACCTCTCTGGACTAACTTTCCCCCGTGGTAGTAACGAACGCATACCAAAAACGGAGATTTTCATGCTCGAAAAATTGTCTAAAGGGGGAGCCAATTATGGAAACTATTGGTCGTCACGTTATATCTGAACTTTGGGGATGCAACTTTGAAACTCTTAACAACATGGAACAAATTGAAAGAATCTTTGTTGATGCGGCTTTAAAATCAGGAGCAGAGGTAAGAGAAGTAGCTTTCCACAAATTTGCACCGCAAGGAGTAAGTGGAGTAGTTATAATCTCCGAATCTCATTTGACTATTCACAGCTTTCCAGAACATGGATATGCTAGCATCGATGTATATACATGTGGAGAACTTGATCCAAACATTGCTGCTGATTATATCGCTGAAGCACTTGAAGCTGAAACTCGTGAGAACATTGAAATTCCTCGTGGGATGGGTCCTGTACAAGTAAAGCAGCAAGCAAAGGCACTTTAATTTTATGAAGTAAAGCGGAGGTGTACATAGTACATCTCTTTTTGTTTGTTCATAAATAATCAATGGTGACACATCCTTAGTATATTTAATAAGTAATTTATGATATCTGCAATGATGCATATCAGTTTTCTAATAATCTTTCCTTGTCATTTACTGTTGTTGTTAGTATCATTAAGATATACTAAAAAAAATGTCGATTTATCAATAAGGAGTTGCTCGATGTGAGTTTATTAGGGAAGCTTCGTGGATTTTTTTCTACTCATTCAGAAACGAAAGAAAACCATTCGAACGAACTGCTACAAACCCATTATTACAAGTCATCACAGGATAAAACCTTTACCGCAGTGCAAGAGTTGCTTAATAACATGGATGGTATTGAAGTGACTTCCGTATCAAAAGAACGCGGTGAAATTAGTGCAAATGTGATTAAAGGAAAAAAAGCTTTTATTGTTGCTACTGTTATTTCCGTACGTCCTTTTGAAACGGCTGTTGATTTTTCAATTGCTACAGAAACAGCATTACCGTTTGACTTTGGATATAGTCAGAAATGGATTTTGAAAATATACGATGCAATAGGTAAGCAATTAAACTTTATTGGTGTTGGATTAAATAAAGACTAGATGCTGTACTTTGTTGTCGACAGTAAATTTTTATATGATAAATGTAATGAAATGCCTTCTAGGGTGGAGCTGATAACTTATGAAATGTCCTTCATGTCAGCACAACGGTACGAGGGTTCTTGACTCGAGACCGGTGGATGATGCGAAATCAATTAGACGTAGACGTGAGTGCGAGCAGTGCCAATATCGCTTCACTACATTTGAGCGTGTCGAGGAACCACCGTTGATTGTTGTAAAAAAGGAGGGGACTCGAGAGGAATTTAGTCGGGACAAAATTCTTCGAGGTCTCATAAAGGCTTGTGAAAAACGACCAGTTGCACTTCAGCAACTTGAGGATATTGCAAATGATGTAGAAAAAGAACTGCGACATATAGGTGCTTCAGAAGTGAAAAGTGAAATAGTCGGTGAAATGGTGATGGACAGGCTAGCACTCATTGATGAAGTAGCATATGTTAGGTTTGCTTCTGTTTACAGACAGTTTAAAGACATCAATGTGTTTATTGATGAACTGAAAGATCTGTTAAAAAAGGAAAAATAATAACAAACAATAAAGAGCTTGCAGAGGCTCTTTTTTTGTAATGGCGCTGTAGTCTAAAAAATCAATAAAAGTAGTATATATCGGTCATGTAAGTTTAAAATTACACATATTGTGCATCACCTCATGTAGAGAGGAGGAAACTAATGCAACAGCATTGGCAGTATATAGTTCCTATAGATACATATCGTGTTCATACAAACGGTATGCTTCATGATTACGACCGGAAAATTATTTCCTTGCTTTATCAACCGTTAATAGGAGCTAGAGCAACTGTGTTATATTTTACGCTCTGGGGAGAATTAGAGGGCGGTCGAGTGTGGGGACAAGAAACTTCACATCATAGTTTAATGGCACTGCTTCAATTGAATTTAAAAGAGATTTATCACGAGCGTCTAAAGCTTGAAGGCATCGGTTTGCTCGAGACGTATGAAAATACCACAGAAGACATAAAGAAATTCATATATGAGCTTCGTCCACCATTATCTCCTAAGGAATTTTTTCATGATGGTGTATTAAATGTCTATTTATACAATAAAATCGGTAAAAATGTTTACAATAAGCTCAGACAAATTTTTTCGGATTATGTATTAGATTATGACGCATATACATCCATTACTAAAAGCTTCAATGAAGTATTCACCTCTGTTCACCCTTCTGAATTAACGCAGCATTCCTCAACAAGATCTTCAGACGCATTAGAATTGAATGCGAATGAAGAATTTTCATACCGAGGTGAAGGGCGTGTAGGTTCCTTTTCGGATAGTGTGTTTGACTTTGAAGCCTTCTTAACAAGCCTATCAGACAATTTTATCTCAGCAAAAACAATTACGACGACTGCAAAGGAAGTTATTAAGAAGCTCGCATTCATTTATGGCATAAAACCCATAGATATGAAAAATATTGTTTTACAATCGTTAACAGAGAATGAGAGCATCGATATTGAACTGTTGAGGAAAACTGCGAGAGAATGGTATCAATTAGAATATGGTGATACATTACCGAATCTAGTTGAAAGTATACAGCCAGTTCCGTTACAAGTGTTACATGACAAACAACTTACAACGAAAGAAGAAGCGTTAATACGATATTTAGAAACAACGTCTCCTAAGCAGTTGTTAGAAGATTTATCTTCAGGTGCGCAGGCTTCAAGTGCAGATTTAAGAGTCATAGAAGATATTATGTTCAAGCAAAAATTATTACCAGGCGTAGTTAACGTGCTTATACATTATGTGCTATTAAAAACGAACATGAAACTCTCTAAAAGCTACATGGAGAAGATAGCTAGCCATTGGGTTCGTAAAAATGTAAAAACGGTGAGTGAAGCGATGGAATTGGCTAAAGCCGAACATCGTGAATATCAGCAGTGGCTGTCAACCACTCAAAAATCTAATACGAAAACTAAGAAGAAAACAGCTACTCCTGAGAAAAGTTCAACTAAAAATATTGAGCCAGAAGTGAAAGACAAGGGTTTCGACGAGTCGAAGGAGACGAAACCGAAACAAAGTACACCGGTAGCTTTTGATTTTGAAGAAGAAAAGCGTAAGCTGGATGAACAGTTGAAAACATTTAAACAACAACGAAAATAAGTACAAGCAGGTGATTAGATGAGCGAATATGACAAGCTTATTAGTAGGGCATTACTTCAGCATGACAAACGCTTAACGGCATGGCGAGCTCCTAAGCATTTCTCTGCTAATCTCGTTGAGAAATATGAAATTTATCACAAGTTAATGGATCCGTTGCAATTTGTGAAAATAATACACTACTGCTTTTTGCATACAAACAGTATGAAACACTTTCTGCAACTACTAGATGAACAACTTGATACGTTCTCAAGTCTTGCATTAAAACGAAGACAAAAGCTCGATGCTGATGAACAAGTACAACGGGAAAACGAGCTTAAACAGCAATTTGAGCTCATGAGAGAAAAATTAAAACAACCGCGAGACTAGTCTACAGAAATAATACACAGTTTCAGTTGTTATAGGAGAGGATTTTTCTATGAGGAAAATTGGTAATATTTTAGGTGGTTTAAATAGCGATATGGAAGTCATTGAAGAATATACATGCCCTTCTTGTAATCGTGACGTCCGGACTGTAAGAGTGAAAATTGTAGGTGGTCCAGAAAAGGGGAAATGGGAAACAATTACAAATGAGTGCGACTGCCGATTAGCTCATGAAACACTAGAAGCCCATACTCGTTCAAAAATTAAGTACTTTGAACAGTTTTCTATTCTTAATGCGGATTTAAAAAACGCAAGCTTTGAGAATTTTAAGTCTCCTTACGAATCTCAATTCCATGCAGCCAAGCTTACGTATGATTATTTAATGCAGTTTCATGAATCTCGACATTCATTATATTTATATGGAAAACCAGGTAGAGGCAAGAGCCATTTGGCTGTTTCTGCTTACAAATTCGTTAAAGAGCTTGGCTATACAGCCCTATTTTTTGATGTACCAAAACTAATGAATGTAATTAGAGGTATCGTTAGAAAAGATGTTGATGTGTCAGAAAATGATCTTTTTACAGCAATAGAGCAAGTGGATTTGTTAATCTTAGATGATATAGGTGCGGAGAGGATGACGGAATGGGTAGATGAAACTTTATACCTTGTTATTAATCAAAGACAAGGAAAAAGCACGATTTACACCTCTAATGTTCCTATTGATCAATTGCATACTCGTTATGATGAAAGACTGGCTGATCGCATAAAAAATAATATGTCAGAGAAAGATATAATACACATTGATACACCTCATAGCTATCGTGAGAGAAATTTGACGATTCATAAAAACGAAGATAGATAACATTTTTTCGGGTGCCCCCCCATATAAATAGAAGCAAGGTTGTCTGTAAGGGGGGCATAGAATTGGTTGAATTAATAATTGATGATAAAAAGGATATTCATAATGCGTATGCAATATTTGTAGAGAAATTTAAAGCGAAGCCTCAAGAGATTTGGTGCGAAAAGATAGACAACCGTATTCGGATACATGTTACAGAAAATTCATTTTCATACATAAGAAGATATATTATCGAAGCAGTAACGGAGTTTATAACGAAAACTAAGGAGCACCAATTACTCGTACAGATCTTACAAGATACATATTTTTATGAGGACTTTGAAGAACAACAGCAAATTCTTCACATGTACGATGAAATTCTTGAGGGAGAACGTGACGACATTCCAGGAATTAATATGACGACTAGTAAGGAAGAATTAATCAAGAACGCCTTGACACCATTTTTACAGGAACAAATGACATTTTCATTAGATTCGTTTGTTAAATTTCGATTGAAGGAATACAAGCAGCGTTTAAATTTTTATATTCAAAAGGCTATCGATGAATACAAGTTTGAGCAGGAATATCAAATGTTTGTAGAACAGCTTCGAGGTATTGTGGCTGCTCGAGAACCATTGTTTGAGCATATACATATTGTATTTAACGGTCATTTTCGATTTTTTGATGTTACGAAAAGGGAAATTACAGAATTTATGCACAAATGGATTGATCGAAAAATGCTAAAAGTATATCCATTTTGTATCGATTTGCAAGTGCTCGCACCCCTTGTTTCTATTGCGCCTAAGCAAATTGTCGTTTATACGGATAATCATGATCATGGTATGATTCGGACAATACAAAACATTTTTCTTGAACGAGTGTCAATTAATCATGCTCAATATTTTTAAAAATGGAATTTTTTAAGAGAAATAATGTTTAGCCTCTTGATTTTTATTCAATAATAGGCTTATAATACATCATACAAATTAAAAATTGTAAAAGTTATGATGAGGACATGAGTTAATAATGACGGTTTACAGAGAGGGAGAACAGGGCTGCAAGTCTCCTAACACGAGTTACTTACTTACCACCTCTAAACTTCAGCTATGAAACCTTAGTAGTAGCTGACGGTGACAAGCCGTTATTTGAATGAAGCTAATGGTCTTTATAGACTATTAGAAATTAGGGTGGAACCGCGACGTTAACTCGTCCCTTGTGTATACAAGGGACGGGTTTTTTGTGTTTTATAGGATTTTTACCCGGCTTGAGCACGATAGAAATTTCTTTATTTTCGTAAGGAGGATTTAGCATGAGTGGAAAAATTAATATCACTTTTCCAGATGGATCAGTAAAGGAGTATGACAACGGTACGTCTACAGAAGACATTGCGGGAGCAATTAGCCCTGGATTAAGAAAGAAAGCGTACGCTGGAAAATTCAATGGACAATTCGTTGATCTTCGCCGTCCTCTTCTTGAGGATGGAGAGCTTGTAATTATAACACAAGATAGTGATGAAGCTCTTGAAATAATGCGTCATAGTACGGCTCACTTAATGGCACAAGCTGTGAAGCGTATTTATGGAAATGTGAAACTAGGAGTAGGACCAGTTATTGAAAATGGTTTCTATTATGATATCGATTGTAAAGAAACAATTCGTCCAGAAGACCTTGAAAAAATTGAAAAAGAAATGAAAAGAATTGTTAACGAGAACCTAGAGATTGTTCGTGTAGAAGTCACTCGTGATGAAGCGAAAAATCGATATAAAGAATTAGATGATGAGTTAAAGCTTGAGCTTATTGATGACATTCCTGAAGGGGATATGTTAACAATTTATGAGCAAGGTGAATTTTTCGACTTATGCCGTGGTCCACACGTACCATCTACAGGTAAAATAAAGGAGTTTAAGTTACTTAATATCTCCGGTGCATACTGGCGTGGAGATTCTGACAATAAAATGCTACAGCGTATTTATGGAACAGCATTTTTTAAGAAGGATGATTTAGCTGCCCACTTGAAAATGCTTGAAGAAGCTAAAGAGCGTGACCACCGTAAATTAGGAAAAGAGTTAAATTTATTTACTTCATCCCAAAAGGTAGGACAAGGATTGCCACTTTGGCTTCCAAAAGGTGCTACTATTCGTCGTACAATTGAGCGTTATATTGTAGATAAAGAAGTTCGTTTAGGATATGACCATGTATATACACCAGTGCTAGGAAGTGTTGAGCTTTATAAAACATCTGGTCACTGGGATCATTACCAAGATAGCATGTTCCCTAAGATGGAGATGGATAACGAGGAGCTTGTTCTTCGACCGATGAACTGTCCACACCATATGATGGTCTATAAAAATGAAATTCACAGCTATCGAAAGCTACCGATTCGTATCGCAGAGCTTGGGACGATGCACCGCTACGAAATGAGTGGAGCGGTTTCGGGATTACAACGTGTGCGCGGTATGACATTAAATGATGCTCACATATTCTGCAGACCAGACCAAATTAAAGACGAATTTGTACGAGTTGTTCGTTTAGTCGAAGAAGTTTATAAAGATTTCGGTATTTCAGATTACAAATATCGATTATCGTACCGTGACCCAGAGGATAAAGAAAAATACTTTGATGATGATGCTATGTGGGAAAAAGCACAAAACATGCTAAAAGCAGCTATGGATGAATTAGAAGTGGAATACTTTGAAGCAGATGGAGAGGCAGCTTTCTATGGCCCTAAGCTTGATGTACAAGTAAAAACAGCTTTAGGGAAAGAAGAAACACTATCTACTGTGCAGCTAGACTTTTTATTGCCGGAGCGTTTTGATTTAACTTATATCGGTGAAGATGGTAAGCACCACCGCCCAGTTGTTATTCACCGTGGTGTTGTATCAACAATGGAACGCTTTGTAGCCTTCTTAATAGAAGAATACAAAGGCGCATTCCCAACTTGGTTAGCTCCCGTTCAAGTTCAAGTAATTCCTGTTTCTCCAGACGTTCACCTTGATTATGCGAAAAAGGTTGTCGAAGATTTAAAAGCGGAAGGCTTCCGTGTCGAATTCGATGAGCGTGATGAAAAAATGGGTTACAAGATTCGTGAGCACCAAATGCAAAAGGTACCATATATGCTTGTTGTGGGAGATAAAGAGCAAGAAGAGCATGCTGTTAATGTACGTAAATATGGTACACAAAAGTCCGAAACAGTCCCATTCCAGCAATTTTTAAATACTCTACAAGCGGAAACTAATAATAAGTAAAAATTTCTATTGCCTGACTGTATAGTATCTGATATACTAAGTTTTGTTGTTTGTTAGCCGGATGTCAAGTTTAATTCTTGACAATAATGAATCATCACGATATAATCAACAAGGAAATTAAATTGAATACGTGTTTGTAAAAGCAGAGGCACCCGCTTCTCACCTGTATGACGCATTAAGCTGTTACCAGGTCACAACGATACGAATATATAAATGTTCGGTCAAGGTGTGGGTGTATTGTGCACTCACACCTTTTTTGTTATGATTACAAAGGCTTGTTAGTGCTTATAAGTTTTTACTAAACGATGTATTCAGGAAAAAAACCTTGGAGGTGGCTCATTATTAGCAAGGATAATAATATGATGATAAACGAGGCAATTCGTGCTCGTGAAGTTCGATTAGTTGGTGCGAACGGAGATCAAATTGGTATTAAATCTCGCCAAGAAGCTTTAGACATGGCAGCACAGGCAAATTTAGATTTAGTAATGGTTGCGCCAAACGCTAAACCACCTGTATGTCGTATTATGGATTTCGGGAAATTCAGATACGAGCAACAGAAAAAAGAGAAAGAATCTCGTAAAAACCAAAAGATCATTAGTATTAAAGAGGTTCGTCTAAGTCCAACAATCGAAGAGCATGACTTTAATACAAAGCTTCGAAATGCCCATAAGTTCCTTGAAAAAGGCGATAAAGTGAAATGTTCAATTCGCTTTAAAGGGCGTGCGATTACACATAAAGAAATAGGTCAACGAGTACTTGACCGTTTTTCACAAGAATGTGCCGATCTTGCAGTTGTTGAACAACGACCAAAAATGGAAGGTCGTAGTATGTTTATCGTACTAGCACCAAAAGCTGACAAAGAAAAGTAAAAGACGTCGAGGAGGAAAGACCTATGCCAAAAATGAAAACACATCGTGGCGCTGCAAAGCGTTTCAAAAGAACTGGATCAGGAAAGCTTAAACGTTCTCATGCTTACAGATCACATATGTTCGCTAACAAATCTCAAAAGCAAAAGCGTAAATTACGTAAAGCTACTCTTGTTAGCTCAGGTGATTTCAAGCGTATCCGTCAATTATTAACGAACTTAAAATAATCTCGAAACAACGATAGATATAGGAGGGAAACAATATGCCAAGAGTAAAAGGTGGAACTGTTACACGCGCGCGTCGTAAAAAGGTTCTTAAACTTGCAAAAGGTTACTTTGGATCGAAACATACTTTATATAAAACAGCTAACGAACAGGTGATGAAGTCACTTCAATATGCTTACCGTGATCGTCGTCAAAAGAAACGTGATTTCCGTAAACTTTGGATCACACGTATCAATGCGGCTGCTCGTATTAACGGTCTTTCTTACAGCCGTTTAATGTACGGTTTAAAAGTTGCTGGTATCGAAGTAAACCGCAAAATGCTTGCTGACTTAGCAGTTAGCGATGAGAAAGCATTCGCTGAATTAGCAACAGTTGCAAAAAACAACTTAAAATAATTTATATAAAAAAGTCATCTCTACATAGAAGAGATGACTTTTTTGTGTGGTAGAATTGTTGAAGTAGTTAGCTTGAGCGGGTGGGATACCAAATGTGGTGCCATTATGCATGCCGAAAGAATACTGGAATATGTATACGAACTCAGTGGAACATAAGAGTGTGGTGAAGGAAGTGGCACTTGATTCGACGAATTGGCCCTGTGCACGATTAAGAGGGTCTCACGTGCAATGAAGCAGTTTTCACTCTTGAGGAAGGGAAGGTAGTCCCATATTCGTTGGAAGTGAAAATTTTATTTTTCAATAAAATATATAAATTAATACGCTCGAAATAGATAGATATGTATACTTCTACAAACTATTATATAACGATGTGAGGTAATTTTATGTTTCTTTGGTATATTGGTATTGTTAGTCTAATTTCATATATAGTGATGGCGGTAGATAAGTATAAAGCTCGCCGCGGCCATTGGCGCATAGCGGAACGTACACTGTGGATATTAGCACTCATAGGTGGTGCGGTTGGATTGACGTTAGCTATGTATCTTCATCATCATAAAACACGTCACAAACTCTTTGCTATAGGCTTACCTTTGTTAAGTCTTGTAGAATTAATGCTAATGGGGCTATACGGCTGGGAGGTAATGCACAATGTCTAAATGGAAACTGTATGTCCTGCTAACAACTGTAATGGCAATATGGGGTTTGAATGTAGTAGCAATCAAACTACTAGTCTCATACTTTCCAGCCTCTCTCATGCAAGGGATGCGTGTATTGTTAGCGGGTGTTGTCGTCATACTGCTTTTATACGTTAATAAACAATTAAAAAAGGTTTCAAAGAAAAACATAATGGCGATGTTTATAGCTGGTATTTTCGGAGTGTTTGCTCATCACCTTTTTTTAGCTCTCGGCCTCACAACATCAACAGCTGCAAATGGTGGATTAATTTTAGGACTTGTACCGCTTTCTACAGCTGTTCTTGCGGTTATATTTTTAAAGGAAAGATTAACGGTAGCTAAAGTTATAGGGATTACATTAGCGCTGATAGGCATTTATATTATGCAAGGAAGAAGTCTAGCTGGTATCACGTTAGGAGATATTTATTTATTTGCAGCTGTTTTAGCTCAAGCAATTAGCTTTATTTTAATTAAGAAAATGACTGATAGAGTGGACTCTAGACAAATGACAGGCATGATGTTGGTTAGTGGATCTGTTTTATTACTAACTGTCAGTCCGTTTTTAGACAATCAACCTTCATTTAAAATTATAGAGGTACCGCTATTTGTCTGGTTTGTATTTGTGTTATCTGCAGTCTTAGCGACAAGTATGGGTCACATGTTGTATAACTATGCTATTCATCGCCTTGGAGCTGCAGAAACGTCAATATTTAATAATCTGACCCCACTGTTCGCGTTAGTTGGTGCGAGCGTTTTGCTTCAGGAAACTATACATACAGAACAAATAGTAGGATTCATCTTTATTGTTAGTGGCGTTATGCTTGGAACAGGAACATTAGAAGTAATTATCCGCTCAAGAAGAGTAATTAAAGAAACATAATAAAAAACGCAATCATGGTAAGATTGCGCAGATTTTCTACAAAAGGCATCGAGATGACCCTCTTAAAGTAAGGAAAAAAACCTTATTAGGTCTTATCCCTTGTCCTAAGCAATTATACAGGTATAATCCCAGCCATACCTAAAATCCCTACTAGTGTGCCCGGTATACCAAGCAAACCTAAATAACCAAGTGATTTATGTTTATAGCCAAACCAACCGAAAAATCCAAAAAAACTAAAATACATAAGCATAAATGGTAGATCGAGTGTAAAAGCAGAAAAACCTTGAAACCCTAGGAACCCGAGGAATCCAAGTATCCAATACTTTTCTTGTTTCAAAACAAGGACCTCTTTTCTTATTATTCTTTTTCTAGAAATTCTCGAACTGGGCTTTTCCAATCAATCTTAGCATTAGGGTAAGACTGAGATACTTCATATTCAATAAAATTAAAATCATCTCGAGTTAGTCCTTTTAATTGGGTCGAGGTTTTAGGCCAAATAAATATCGAAATAACTTCAAAAGCATTTGGTGTTGTGCCCAAATACTTCTCACCTTCAAATAGGACCCCCTTATAGGTTAATAAGAAATTTTTACGAACATTTTGCTTGTCATCAAGAAAGAAAAAACGTTTTTGCTCATGAGCTAATTCAAGCTTTCGCTTTGGACTAAGAATGTAATTAATAACTCTATATATAACAAACACCAATAAGGCAAAAAATATTAGACGAATAAGAATAGCAATCATATGTTGTCACCTCAGCAAGTCATTTTCTTTATTTACGATTTAATGGATAAAAGGTTTCAAGATATCACATGTTTGATATAATTTTTTTTATAAAAAAGTAGGAGGTTATTTGTGAATTACGAAATTAAGGTAAAAAAAATAAATGCAGACGCTCTTCTCCCTCAACAAGCACACGATGGAGATGCTGGTTTTGACTTATTTTCTGTAGAAGACGTCCTAATTAACCCTGGAGAGGCAGCATTAATTGCTACAGGTATTCAATTAGAATTACCAAAACAAACTGAAGCACAGGTTCGTCCGAGAAGTGGGCTAGCTCTAAAACACGCTGTTACAGTTTTAAATAGTCCAGGAACAATTGATGAGGGATACCGTGGGGAAATAAAGGTTATTCTTATTAATCACGGTACAAAGCCGTTTAAAGTAGAAAAGCACATGCGAATTGCGCAAATGGTAATAGCTACTGTGCCTGTTGTTACATTAACAGAAGTAGATGAGATATCTGTTTCTAATCGCGGGGCAAAGGGCTTCGGGTCAAGCGGAGTGCACAGGGAAGTAAATAGAAAATAAGCTTAGTTTATACTACGACCGTATAGATAAAATAACTAGGTTTTTATAGACAAAAAAACAAGGCCGCTCAAAAAATAATTTGAGACGGCCTCTTTTTTTATTTGGCTCTGTTAAAGGTGAGTGTTGATTGTTGAATATTGTTAATAGTAGCGAAATGCGCGAGACTCCTGTGGGATGTAGTGGCAGGCGTGAGACCCCGCATGCGCAAAGCGCAGAGGAGGCTCACGGCCACCCCGCGGAAAGCGAGCGCAATGTAGCGAAAATCAACAACAAAGTTTAACAGAGATTTTTATTTAAAAATACCAAATGGTTTGCCTACAGGGATAACGGGTTTACCGAAATGTACATTTAAAACACTTGCAGCAGAACCGTAAAATGACATAATTGCTATACCAAATTCCGAAATAGCAGCAAGCATGTGTGTAGCTTCTGGTGCCACTCCTAAACTGGATAGTGCAAGGCCAATAAATAAGAAATCAATTAATACAAAAATAATAAATAATACTTTATGTGTTTCCATTGCTCCTATTGTCATATATACGCTAAAAATTAAATACCCAATAAAAGCAACTCCAAGCTGTTTAGTATCTACATTGGCTGCGGCGCTTTCACCGAACACACCTAGGTTAATGAGCCAAGATGTTCCAACACCAAACCAGAATAGTGCAAAGGCGCCGAATGCAGTTGTACCAAATGTATTGTTGTGCTTAGCGTCTTGGATAGCTGCGAATAGTTGAGCAAACCCTCCAAGAAAAATAGCCCATGGAAGTACAAAGGACACACCATCCGTTAAGCCAAGCTTCTGAGAGGATGCCACAAGTGTCACCATAGCTAGTCCAAATAATCCCAATGCTGATGGATCTGCAGTTGTGATTTGTATCTTTTGAGTTGTTTGTGTTTGATTCATGAAGTATCTTTTCCTCCGTCTTTTTCTTTCATTTTTAAACATACTTACCTACAATACAAAAAAATATGAAGTACATCAACACTTATTTTGTGTTGAAAACGAAATTTTCATGTTGACAATATTGTTATAATTCAAAGTTTATTGCTATTGTGTGATATGATGCTATTAAATAATAAAATAAGAGGTGATTACTATGAATGTGGATGAAATTCTATCTAAGTTAGAGTCATTAGGTACATCACAAACAAAAGAAGTATACATCCGTCATGGAGCAAAAGAGCCTTTATATGGAGTGAAAGTGGGAGACCTTAAAAAGCTTGTGAAGCACGTGAAAAAAGACCAAGATCTGGCATTTGAACTCTATGATACAGGTAATTCCGATGCTATGTACTTAGCTGGTCTTTCTGTTAATCCTAATTTAATAACAAAGAAACGGCTTCAGGATTGGGCTGAAAAGGCAAATTGGTATATGCTTTCAGAACACACTGTAGCGGGTGTTGCAGCAGAAAGTCCTTATGCACTTGAATTAGCTAGAGAATGGATGAGTGCTGATGAAGAAAATATAGCGTCAAGTGGGTGGGCTACATTTTCTAATTATATATCTATCACGCCTGACGAGCAGCTACCTATAGAGGAAATTCGAACTTTACTTCAACGTGTAAAGGACACTGTACATACTGAACCTAACAGGGTGCGCTATACAATGAACGGTTTTGTTATTTCTGTTGGCAGCTATATTCCGGATTTACAGAAAGAAGCTCTTGCAATCGCGGACTCCATAGGTAAAGTCGAGGTTAATGTGGGGCAGACAGCTTGTAAAGTCCCACTTGCTACACAATATATTAAAAAAGTCGCTGATAAGGGGAAACTTGGCATTAAGCGCAAAACGTGTATTTGCTAACTAATTGTATTTTTAAAACATTATCGATACAATAGAATAGTATGCATATACGAAAGGGGTTTTACGATGACGAAGCTAGATGAAACGCTAACTATGCTAAAGGATCTGACAGATGCAAAAGGGATCCCTGGTAACGAGCGTGAAGTAAGAAACGTGATGAAAGAATACATAGCTCCATTTGCTGATGAAGTGACAACAGATGGATTAGGAAGCTTAGTTGCGAAAAAAACAGGGAAAGATGGCGGCCCTAAAGTAATGGTTGCCGGTCACCTTGATGAAGTTGGCTTCATGATTACACAAATTGATGAAAAAGGCTTTTTACGCTTTCAAACAGCTGGTGGCTGGTGGTCACAGGTTATGCTTGCGCAACGTGTAACTGTCGTGACGCGTTCTGGTGAAGAAATCACAGGTATTATTGGCTCTAAGCCGCCACACATTTTACCTGCTGAAGTTCGTAAAAAACCAGTTGATATTAAAGATATGTTTATCGATATCGGTGCAACAAGTCGTGAAGAAGCAGAAAGCTGGGGCATACGTCCTGGTGACCAGGCTGTACCATATTTTGAATTTACAGTTATGAAAAATGAGAAAATGCTTTTAGCTAAAGCTTGGGATAATCGCATTGGTTGTGCTATTGCTATTGATGTTTTAAAGCAGTTGAAAAACGAACAGCATGACAATGTTGTATATGGTGTTGGGACTGTCCAAGAAGAAGTAGGCTTGCGTGGTGCACGTACATCTGCAAACATGATTCAGCCAGATATCGGATTTGCAGTTGATGTAGGTATTGCTGGGGATACACCTGGTGTCACGGAGAAAGAAGCGTTAGCAAAAATGGGCAAAGGGCCACAAATTGTATTATATGATGCATCCATGATTTCTCATAAAGGGTTGCGCGATTTCGTAACAGATGTCGCGGATGAATTAGGAATTCCATATCAATTCGATGCTATGGCTGGTGGCGGAACAGACTCCGGTGCTATGCATTTAGTTGGAAGTGGTGTACCGAACTTGGCGGTAACGATTCCTACTCGTTACATTCATTCAAATGCAGCAATGCTTCATCGTGATGACTATGAGAATGCTGTAAAGCTTCTAGTTGAAGTAATTAAACGATTAAACAGTGAGACTGTAAATACAATTACATTTGATTAATGTAAAATGCCTGGATTTCATCCAGGCATTTGTTTTATTTTTTTAGACCTTGTTCAAGCGTATCGAGCATCGTACTTTTTTCTTGTTCATCAGCATTTTGCCAAATGATTTCGAAAAGAACTCCTAGACCTGGTAGTAATTTTTCCTCGCCTCTTTGAATTGCATCAACGATAGTATCTTGCAATTGACCTTGAGTATTGTTAGCAACATTATTAATAACAGCATGTCGTAAATTTAAGTCCATTTGAAAATTCACCTCTTTGTTGTATCATAGTATCATCTTATATAATTTGTTTTTGTTGGGCATTTTATGTAAAAAAAGTTATTGTATTTAATAAGCGGTATAACATACCTGTCTTGAACAGCAGAAGTTGCGCGATTAACAGTGGAAGTTGCGCGGATAGCGATGGAAGTTGCGCGATTAACAGTGGAAGTTGCGCGGATAGCGATGGAAGTTGCGCGGATAGCGATGGGAGTTGCGCGAATAACGGTGGGAGTCGCGCGAATAACGGTGGACACCGCACGAATAACGGTGTCCATCGCACCAAACCGGGTGCTCATCGCACCAAACCGGGTGCTCATCGCACCAAACCAGGTGCTCATCGCACCAAACCAGGTGTTCATCGCACCAAACCGGGTGTCCATCGCACCAAACTAGGTGTTCATCGCACCAAACCGGGTGTCCATCGCACCAAACGTGGTCAACAACGCACCAAACCCGGTGCTCACCGCACCAAACCGGGTGCTCATCGCACCAAACCGGGTGCTCATCGCACCAAACCAGGTACTCACCGCACCAAACCGGGTGCTCATCGCACCAAACCGGGTGCTCATCGCACCAAACCGGGTGTTCATCGCACCAAACGCGGTCAACATCGCACCAAACCGGGTGCTCATCGCACCAAACCGGGTGCTCATCGCACCAAACCGGGTGCTCATCGCACCAAACCGGGTGCTCATCGCACCAAACCAGGTGTCCACCGCACCAAACACAGAAACTAAACACCATAAACTACAATGAAAGAAGGAATATACACTGAAGTACATAGAATCTCTCCAAAACCCGCTCATTAAGCAATGTAAAAAACTACATACTAAAAAAGAGCGTGAAAAAACCGACACTCTTCTAATTGAAGGGCCACATTTAATTGAAGAAGCCATCGCTAATAACATAAACTTACTTGCAGTTATTGTAACGGATGAAGGCCTTGTGCCATCAAACCTGCATGCACCACTATACAAAGTACCGGTAGAAATTATGAATCACATTAGTCAGACTGAAACCCCACAAGGGATTGCGGCTATCTGTGACTTACCTGAACAGGAGCTTCAATGGAACAAGCTTCAAAAGGTTTTACTTATAGATGCTGTTCAAGATCCAGGAAATGTCGGAACTATGATCCGTACCGCTGATGCAGCGGGGGTTGATGCAGTTATTATCGGAAAGGGAACGGTGGATGTATACAATGATAAAGTAGTTCGTGCAACACAAGGTGCAATTTTCCATGTACCAATATTTAAAGAGGATTTATTAGAAGCAACAAGCCATCTTAAAGAAAATAACATACCGGTATTTGGCACAGCATTAGAAAATGCGGCAGTATACACGGAGATTCAACCACCAGGCTCCTTTGGTCTTATTGTTGGAAATGAAGGAAGTGGTGTGTCACCGGACGTATTACAACAAACTTCAAAAAATTTATTTATACCGATATACGGGAAAAGTGAGTCTTTAAACGTTGGGATCGCAACAGGGATTTTATTATATTATCTACGAGGCTAAAAAATCGCTACAGTACATATTTCTGTGGATTTTGATATCTCACTTGCATCTGTCAAGTATATTGCATATAATATTTCAATAGTTACATATGGAAGCAAACTGTGAAGGAGACACATATTTCGTCTACTGTCATTAAAGGGAAAAAATGCCGAGACTGAAAGCATTTTTATGACTATGAAATATGTTTCACTCTGGAGTTACCACCGGGACCAATCTCGTATTGTAAAGGTGAGTCGGCACTAGCCGTTATCGTAATTAAGTGGATAGATGCATTCTCTGCGTCTATCAATTAGGGTGGTACCGCGAAGATATCCTCGTCCCTTGTTTTAGGGCGAGGTTTTTTGTTTGCAAAAAAATAATAACAAAAAAGTATCTTACTCCATAATTAGCCGTTAATTATCACAAATAATACGGCTACTAGGAGCGATTTTCTAAAATTAAGGAGGAATTTCAATGCAAGAGCGCTTGCAAGAGCTTAAACAAGAGGCGTTACAAAAAGTAGAAGTTGCATTAGACTTGAAGCAATTAAATGAAGTTCGTGTTGCTTATCTAGGAAAAAAAGGCCCTATTACTGAAGTGCTACGTGGTATGGGAACCTTATCAGCAGAAGAACGACCGATAATGGGGGCCCTTGCTAATGAGGTGCGTGAAGCAATATCGACAGCCATTCAAGAAAAGCAAGATATTCTTGAAAAAGAAGCTGTTGCAAAAAAACTAGCATCAGAAACTATTGATGTGACATTACCTGGTCGTCCAGTTAAAGTTGGTGGCGCACACCCTTTAACAAAAGTCATTGAAGAGATTGAAGATTTATTTATTGGGATGGGTTATACAATCGCTGAAGGTCCTGAGGTTGAGCGTGATTACTACAACTTTGAAGCGTTAAATTTACCAAAAGGACATCCAGCACGTGATATGCAGGATTCATTCTATATTACTGACGAAATCCTTTTACGTACACATACATCACCAGTACAGGCTCGTACGATGGAAAAACACGAAGGTAAGGGGCCTGTGAAAATTATTTGCCCTGGTAAAGTATATCGTCGTGACAATGATGATGCGACACATTCACACCAATTCACGCAAATTGAAGGTCTTGTAGTGGACAAAAATATTCGAATGAGCGATTTAAAAGGTACACTTGAAGTTTTTGCAAAGAAAATGTTCGGTGATGAACGTGAAATTCGTTTGCGTCCTAGCTTCTTCCCATTCACAGAGCCGTCTGTTGAAGTAGACGTATCTTGTGGCATGTGTGGTGGAAATGGTTGTAGTATTTGTAAAGGTACAGGCTGGATTGAGATTTTAGGAGCTGGTATGGTACATCCGAATGTTCTTGAGATGGCAGGCTTTGATTCAAAAGTGTATACAGGGTTTGCATTCGGAATGGGTCCTGAGCGAATTGCAATGTTGAAATATGGAATTGACGATATTCGTCATTTTTACACAAATGATGTTCGGTTTTTGCAGCAATTCAAACAGGTGAAATAAGAAGGAGGGTATAACATGTTCGTTTCATATAAATGGTTACAAGAATACGTCGATTTAACAGGCATTACGACTCATGAGCTAGCAGAAAAAATAACTCGTAGTGGTATTGAAGTAGAAGGTGTTGAGGCAGTCGCAGTTCGTGATGAGAAAATTGTAGTTGGGTATGTAATGGAGCGCGACCAGCATCCTAATGCTGACAAATTAAGCAGATGTCTTGTTGATACAGGAGATGGAGAGCCAAAGCAAATTATTTGTGGTGCTCCTAATGTAGCGCAAGGACAAAAGGTAATCGTTGCAACCCCAGGAGCAAGACTTCCAGGCGGTATTAAAATAAAAAAAGCTAAGCTTCGCGGTGAAGAATCAAACGGTATGATTTGCTCACTTCAAGAGCTTGGAATCGAAGGGAAGCTAGTAGCTAAGGAGTATAGTGAGGGGATTTTCGTTTTTCCGAGCGACGCTGAGATTGGACGTAATGCTATTGATCAGCTAGAGCTTGATGATGAAGTGTTAGAATTAGGTTTAACACCAAATCGTGCAGATGCTCTAAACATGATTGGAGTCGCGTATGAAGTGGCGGCAATTCTCGATCGTGACGTAAAATGGCCGACTATAGAACTAGCAGAATCCAATGAGAAAGCAAGCGACTACATTACATTAAAAATTGAAGCGAATGAAGATAATCCTCTGTATGTAGCGCGTGTTGTGAAAAATGTAAAGGTTGCACCATCACCTTTATGGCTTCAAGCTAGACTTATGAAAGCTGGTATTCGCCCAATCAACAACGTAGTTGATATTACAAACTTTGTTCTTCTTGAATATGGTCAACCGTTACATGCATTTGACTATGAAAAACTAGGAACAAAGGAAATATTAGTACGTTGTGCTAAAGACGGAGAAACAATCACAACCCTCGATGACCAAGAGCGTAAATTAACGAGTGATCATTTAGTTATTACGAATGGAACTGAACCCGTTGCGCTAGCAGGTGTCATGGGTGGAGCCAACTCTGAAGTAGACAGTATGACAACAACAGTATTAATTGAGTCGGCTGTATTCACAAGTGCAACGATTCGTAAAGCTGTTAAGGACTTTGGCCTTCGTAGTGAAGCAAGCACTCGCTTTGAAAAAGGTATTGATCCAACTCGTACGCGTGCAGCTGCGGACCGAGCAGCGCAACTTATGGCACTATACGCAAATGGTGAAGTCGTTGGGGGAGTTGTTGAAGTCGATACACTACAAGTTGAAGAAAAGCGTGTATCTATTTCAGTTGAACGTATGAACAACATCCTTGGAACGGCACTAACAGCGGACGTAATGAGTGATATTTTCAAGCGTCTTCAATTTAACTTCTCAGTAGATAACGATGTGTTCCGTGTTAATGTGCCATTACGTCGCCCTGATATTACAATTGAGGAAGACTTGGTTGAAGAAATTGCTAGACTGTATGGCTACGATGTAATTGAATCAACACTTCCTGTTGGAGAAGGTACACCTGGTCGCCTTTCTGAGTATCAATCCAAACGTCGCCAAATTCGTAACTTCCTTGAAGGTGTGGGGCTTTATCAGGCAACAACATATTCCTTAACTAGTAAGGAACGTGCGAAGCAGTTTGCACTCGAAGTAGGGGAAGCTATTCCTTTAGCAATGCCGATGAGTGAAGAACGCAGTACGTTACGCTTGAGCTTAATTCCACACTTATTGGATGCTGTAAAGTATAATCAGGCAAGACAAATGGACTCTTTAGCACTGTACGAAGTAGGTAAAGTATTTATAGGCAATGATAATGATGAATTACCTCTTGAAAAAGAAAGACTAGCAAGTATCATTACAGGCTCTTGGCATGATCATGAATGGCAAGGTGAGAAGAAATCGGTGGATTTCTTTGTTGCTAAAGGTATTGTCGAAGGGTTATTGGAAAAGCTTAACATATTAAACAGTGTTCGTTTTGAGGCAGCTACACGCGAAGGGATGCACCCTGGACGTACAGCAAATATTTTAATCGGTGATGAGCTAGTTGGTTATATCGGTCAATTGCACCCAGATGTTCAAAGCAGTTATGATTTAACAGATACGTATGTGTTCGAACTATCTCTTGATGCTGTGTTACATACAGATGTCTCTGATATCTCGTATGAACCAATTTCTAGATATCCTTCTATTACACGTGATATAGCACTTGTTGTTGACGAAGCTGTATCAGCAGGTAATCTGCGTGATGTGATCATAAATGCTGGGGGCTCTCTACTAACAAAAGTATCACTGTTTGATTTATATCAAGGAGAGCATATGGAAGTTGGCAAAAAGTCAGTAGCATTCTCCCTTGTTTACTTAAATCGCGAACGTACTCTTACAGATGAAGAAGTTACAAAGGCTCATGACAAAGTACTTCAAGCACTTGAAACAGAACTTGGTGCTACTTTACGTAAATAATTGTTTTAATCGCAGCAAATTAAGTAAATAAAGAAAATGATTGATACACACGTGATTTGTCCGTGTGTATTTTTCTTTATCTTTATGATGATGCCTATCATAGTCCTTCATAAATTCTCTATGTTTATAGGAGAATCCCCTTTTAAATAGGAAAAGTCTTATCGTCCTCTCAAACTAACTCATTGTGCAAAGCCTACATAAACTAAGCCTCAAGACGTATTACATTTTATGTCCTTAGCCAAATGTTTCCTCTCTAGAAAGAGACTATAATGAAATCATAAGAGATGAACATTAGGAGGAAACGAAAATGAAAAAAATGTTAATGTTAAGTGGTATATTAGTTGGAACTTTACTATTAGGAACAGGATGCAATGTGTTAACGTTTGCTGCTGATACACAAGAAACAAATATTGTAGTGGAAAAAGATCGCGCCAAACAATTGGATGTACAGTTAGAGCTAGGTGCAGGTGAGATGACAGTTACAGCTGGAGCAGATGACTGGGTTGATGGAGTCATCACATTTAATCATGATAATCTTGAGCCGAAGGTATCGTACCGATTGTCAGGTGATACTGGTAAATTAAAAATCAATCAACCAGATAAACAGATAAATATGGGTAACATCAAAAATAAATGGGATTTAAAATTATCAGATAATGTGCCAGTAGCATTACAAGTTGAGTCGGGAGCATCTGAGACGAATCTTAATTTACAAGGATTACAGTTAGAAGAACTTGATGTGAATGCGGGTGTAGGCAATATTACGATAAATTTAAATGACAACTGGAAAGAAAGCTTTAAAGCAAATATCGATGCGGGAGTTGGGAATGTAACTCTGATTTTACCAGAAGATGTAGGAGTAAAAATAACAACTGAAAAGG
Source organism: Bacillus sp. HMF5848 (assembly GCF_003944835.1). Taxonomy (GTDB): domain Bacteria; phylum Bacillota; class Bacilli; order Bacillales; family HMF5848; genus HMF5848. The sequence continues at coordinate 3,142,039 of NZ_RWIV01000001.1, read as the reverse complement.
GCATTGGTTCGATGGACTTCAAAGGCTTTATATCTGAAGGGAACGGCGTGTACGTTAATAAAGCATATGAAACTGCTGATGTTGTTATTACGATTGATGCAAACATGGGTGTAGGGAACCTTACATTCCAGTTAGCGAACTAAGGAATTAGGCTGTTGCATTTTGCAACAGCCTTGTTTAATGAGTAAAACATATTTTAAGCTCCTATCAGGAGGTAGGATACGTCAGTAATGGAGGTCTTGCGCTTTTAGTTTCGAATTATAATAAAAGTCATGTATCCTATATAAGCAAGAGTAAGTACTAATCCTTCTAACTTGGAAATACGATGTTTGGATCGTGAGAAAAGAAACAAAATAATAGTTAGCACAATAAGAATGACGGCATCTGTGAAAATTTTCGTATCGACGGGAAGCGGAGCTACGACTGAGGCTATTCCTAACACGAATAGAAGATTAAAAATATTACTTCCTATAATATTACCAAGCGCAATTTCACTCATTTTCTTAATAGCTGCTACAATTGATGTGATCAGTTCTGGTAAAGAAGTTCCTAGTGCCACAACAGTCAGCCCTACTAGCGTTTCACTCATTCCAAGTGCTAAAGCAATTTTTATACTGCTGCTTACAACGAGCTCGCCACCAAAAATAATAGCTAGGAGACCACCAAGCGTGAACATAATACTTTTCGTTATAGATGTTTTTTCGGTGGGTACATCAATTTCATATAGGGGCGCTCTGTCTTTATTGTTGAGAGCGGCTTCAATGATGTAATACATAAAAACAGCAAAAAATAGTAGCAATATAATTCCATCATTTCGTGAGACAATTACAGTAGTACTGTCTAAAATTAAAATATACATCGCAATAGAAGCTAGTAAAGTAAACGGAATTTCCTTTCGAATCGTACTGTTTTCTACTTTTAAAGGATTAAACAAAGCCGTCAAACCAATTACAAGAGTAATATTAAAGATACTACTGCCTACAATATTAGCAACAGCCACATCGGCATTTCCTTCCAAGGCCGCAATAATGCTCACTGTGCCTTCAGGTGAACTCGTGCCAAATGCAACAATAGTTAGACCGATAATAAGTGGAGAAATATTAAGGAATGTAGCAATTTTTGAAGCACCATCTACGAAGAAATCTGCTCCTTTAATAAGTAACACAAAACCAACTATTAAAAGAAGATAGCTCATATGTCACCCTCATTTATAGAATTTTGTTGATTGTGATGTATCGTTCTCAGAAACCAATTTTGAACTGTACTCCTTTCTCAATAGATAAACCAGTGAGCGTGCCTCTTAACAAATTAATCTTATAATCCAATTGCTTACTGATAAAAGCATATCATTAATACTTAACACTTTAGAAGTTTAAACACTCTTATAGTTAAGGCGCTACTTACAAGATGAAATCAGTAAATGTGGGACGAGACATCTTGTGTGGCCAGCACGTTGATGTAAGCTAAATTCTGTCATGAACTGACCTTTCGTTCCCATTTATACATTGTATTTTTAGCTTCAATTGACCATTCATCATGTGGGCATCATTTCTACGCATTATTGTGGCACAAAAGCTTTAACGTCCCTCAAACACTTTGTTATGATCTTCAAACTTTTCTTTGTAAGGAAAAAGGGTGCCCCTTTTGGGACACCCTCCTATCTCTAATATTGTGTATTTGATGTAGAGAAAAGTCTTTAGTGAAATTTTTGTCTATATGACAGGAAAACTAAAGTTGAAAAAATAAGTTATGCATTCTCTTTATATTAGGATGGTCTAAATCTTTGGTTGAAGATTCTCTTTGCCTTTTCCGTGTTAGCAAAATGAAGCTTTGTGTAATATGGTAATGCTTGTTCGCCTAATTTGGAAATAAGCTTACTAGCGGCAATATCTACTTGAGAGCCAGCTCCTTTAGGAATTGTGAATCCTGCTTTCTCCGATAATTTATCTATTTCTCTTACAAAAGCATAACGAGCAATAATGGAAGCCGCTGCAACGGATAGATGGAGTCCTTCTGCCTTTGTTTGGAAATATACGTTGTCTTTAACAATATTTTTTTCATGTTTAATATGGCTGAAGTAAGTTTGACCTTGAACAAATTGGTCTATAAGAATCGCATCCGGTTTTTCAGGTGATATTTTTTCAAGAACATTAAACAATGCCTTGTTATGTAGCTTAGCTTTCATGACACCTTGAGAAAGTCCTTTTTGTTGGAGTTCATTATATTTCTCGTTATGTAAGATTAGCAAAGAGTAAGGAATTACCTTTATAAGTTGTTTAGCAATGCTAATAATTTGAGTGTCATTTAGATTTTTAGAATCCTGTACCCCAATCTCTTTTAAATAAGCATGATCATCTTTTCGTGCAAAGGCTGCTACAACGGTAATAGGGCCAAAATAATCACCAGTTCCAACCTCATCAGATCCAATGACCGATAGGCTTGCAAAATTAGTAGGTAGGCTTGAAGATATATTTGCTTTGTTTGCTACTTTTTTTTGAGAAGAAACAGCTGTACTATTATCATGCCATTTATTTGCTTCTTGCTGTGCATTAGCTCCTTGAAAAAGAATCTTACCCGATTTATAAGCTGTTATGGTGCAACCGGCTGGTTTAGCTTGAAATACGCCTCCTTGGGGGATTTTGGCGGTAACAGCATGCTTGTAATAATCACTCATTTTCTCTAAAATATTTGGTGTAACTTTTAAAACTACGTGTGACATAGCTTCTCTCCTACTGTTTAATATACAGACATCATAACATGTATCTTTCATGGTTCCCATTTTCATGGTAAGATAAGATGTAAACTTTTTGTGATAAAGTAAACTTTTTATTGACAACAACGTTATAAAAACAATTTGTTCACGATAGCGCTAGCTGTTCGTGATTCTGTAACACTTTAGGGAGACTAATGGAAATAGAAATTTCTTGCTTGAATGTTTGGTTAATAAGCTTGCACTTTTCTTATCGTATAAAAAGAAAATTTTGATTTTACATTACTGTCTAGCTCTGAGCGCCAGTGGCTCGCGGGAAAAACACCCCCTGTTTTTTCCTAGGTCACTTCGGCCCAGCCGATGAAGTCAAAGAGCGACTTCACCTTCTGGTCCTCTAGTGCTCTGCGCCGCTAGGCGGGCGCTATGCGCTTTTCTTACAAAGGGGGTTTATGCATTTGGCAGAAAAGAAAAAACTGACAGTAGATATTTATGGACAAACATATTCCATTGTTGGTGATGAGAGTACAAGTCATGTAAGAATGGTAGCAGCTATGGTCGACGACAAAATGCATGAACTAGCGAAAGCCAACCCGCAGCTTGATATAAATAAGCTTGCTGTTTTAACAGCTGTGAACGTCGTACATGATTATGTAAAGCTTAAACAGGAATATGATCAGATTATGAAACAAATTGAAAAGGGTTGAAACTAACATGATGAGCATAGTATTACTTGTAATTCTTGTCCTTGGTTTCTTAGTTGGCGTAAGACGTGGTCTTATATTGCAGCTTGTACATATGACAGGATTTATTATTGCATTTATTATTGCATTTATTTATTTTGACAATCTTGCGCCTAGACTAAGGCTATGGATACCTTACTCTACATTAGATGAGGAAAGTACGATAAAATTTTTATTTGATACTACAGGCTTAGATGAAGTGTTTTATCGTGCATTTGCGTTTGTTATTATATTTTTCTCAGTAAAAATCCTTATGCAAATTATTGGATCAATGCTTGATTTCCTGAGTCACTTACCGATTTTAAAACAAGTGAACGCTTGGGCAGGGGGCATACTTGGGTTTATTGAAATCTATTTAATTATGCTAGTATTTTTGTATATTGTAGCTCTTCTACCTTTGAACTTTATCCAAGATGCTATACAAGAATCAGCGCTTGCAAAAACAATGATTCAGCATACACCGATATTTTCAGCAATCATCAAAAATCTTTGGTTTCAATATATCGGATAAGGGTAGGTCCGCGCGGGCTTACCCCTTTCTTTTTTACTTTTTTAAAAAATACTTGTATCATTTTGCATAGTATTTCGTAATACAATAAGAGGCTTATATACAAAAGGGGTTATGTAATATGGCTATACATAAAAAAACGATTATTTCTCTGTTAGAGACAATTGCTATATATCTTGAGCTAAAAGGTGACAATCCTTTTAAAATATCAGCATATCGTAAGGCTGCCAATGCGTTGGAGCAATCAGACAAAACTTTATCAGAAATTGAGGATTTTAAAAAAATAACGGGAATTGGGAGTGGTACAGCTGCTGTTATTGAGGAATTTATAAACACCGGCCGCTGTGAAACGTTAGAAGCATTAAAGGCTGAAGTACCAGAAGGTCTTATTAAGCTTTTAAAAATTCCAGGCTTAGGCGGGAAAAAGATCGCAAAGCTCTATAAAGAATTGGGCGTAGACAGTATTGAATCCTTGCAGAGTGCTTGTGAGCAAGGGAAGGTTCGTGAATTAGCGGGATTTGGCGCTAAAACAGAAGAGAAATTGATAACAAGTATTAAAGAGATCGGTACCCGCCCTGATCGCCTTCCTATTGCGATGATGTTAGAGGTGGCAGTAGATATCGAACAGTATATAAAAAGTATCTCAAGTATACAGAAGTTCTCAAGAGCAGGTAGCTTACGCAGGATGCGTGAGACAATAAAAGATTTAGATTTTATTATTGCGACAGATAACCCGAGTGAGGTTCGTGAGCATTTATTACAAATACCAAAATTCAAGGAAACAATTGCAAGTGGCGATACAAAAGTATCTGTTGTGTTATCCTATGAATACGATATTTCTGTTGATTTTCGCTTAGTTAAGCTAGAGGAATTTGCAACGACATTGCACCATTTTACAGGCTCAAAGGATCATAATGTTAGAATGAGGCAGCTAGCAAAAGAACGCGGCGAAAAAATTAGTGAATACGGTGTAGAGCATAGTGAAACAGGTGAGGTTAAGACGTTTAATTCAGAGGAAGAGTTTTTTGCTCATTTTGGTTTAACTTTTATTCCACCAGAGATGCGTGAGGATGGAAGAGAAGTGGATCAACATCATGAAGTCCCAACTCTAGTATCTTTGCATGATATTCGTGGCGATTTACACATGCACTCAACATGGAGTGATGGCGCACATTCTATTGAAGAAATGGCTATAGCGTGTATGGAAAAGGGTTATTCATTTATGGCTCTTACAGATCATTCACAATATCTAAAGGTAGCGAATGGATTAACTCCCTCTAGGTGGAGGGAACAACGACACGAAGTTGCCCGCTTAAATGAAAAGTATGCAGAAAAAGGATTCAGAATTTTATCTGGGATTGAGCTTGATATTCTCCCAGATGAAACGTTAGATTTTGATGATGCTATTTTAAATGAGATGGATTTAGTCATTGCTTCCATTCATTCTGGGTTTTCGCAATCTCGAGACACTATAATGCGTCGTTTGAAACGAGCCATTGAAAATTATCATGTAGATATTATTGCACATCCAACAGGTCGATTAATTGGAAAGCGAAGCGGTTACGACGTAGATGTGGACATGCTAATAGAGTTAGCTCTTGAAACTGACACGGTATTAGAGTTGAATGCAAATCCTCACCGGTTAGATTTATCAGCAGAATATGTTCGAAAAGCGCAAGACGCTGGTGTTAAAATTACAGTTAATACAGATGCCCATCATTTAGACATGCTTGATGATATGGCCATAGGTGTTGCAACAGCACGTAAAGGCTGGTTACGCAAAGAAACAGTTATTAACACGTGGGATTTAGATAGGCTAATAAGCTTCTTAAATAGAAATAACACAAAATAAAAGGGTGGACTTTGACAGAGGTCCAAATAATTGAATATGTGGTTGTCGTTTTGACAGCAAAGGAGTGACTCCATTTTGCAAAAGAGAGCTTTAAAAGTATTAGAATATGATAAAGTTATTGAACAGCTATCACAACACGTTTCTTCGTCTCTTGGAAGAGAGAAAGCAACGAATCTAATGCCATCTTCAAGCTATGAAGATGTCATGCGTTGGCAGCTAGAGACAGATGAAGCAGCGAAAGTGTTACGATTGAAGGGACAGTTTCCGTTAGGTGGTATAACTGATATTCGTCCCCATATTAAGAGAGCAAGTATAGGCGGTATGCTCTCACCAAACGAGTTGTTACATATTGCAGGGACTGTGTATGCGAGCCGGCAAATAAAACAGTTTGTTGAAGAAATGGTAGATGCGGAGATAGACATTCCTATAATTGAGGAGTATGCTGACCAGCTTAATCCACCATCTCAGCTTGAGCAAAATATTAATCATTGCATAGATGAATACGGTGGCGTTATGGATGGTGCTAGTGATAAATTGCGGTCCATTCGCCAGCAATTACGAACAGCAGAGTCACGTATACGCGAAAAATTAGAAAGCATGGTTCGTTCATCGCAAGCAACAAAAATGCTTTCTGATGCAATTATTACGATACGAAATGACCGCTATGTACTTCCTGTTAAACAAGAGTACCGTAGTGCATATGGAGGAATTGTACACGACCAATCATCTTCTGGAGCTACGTTATTCATAGAGCCACAAGTGATTGTGGATTTAAACAATACGTTGCAGGAAGCGCGTGTTCGCGAGAAACAAGAAATTGAACGAATCTTAATAGAATTGTCTGAACAAGTAGCTGAGCACGTTGATGTATTAAGAGAAAATGTACTTTTGCTAACTGAATTTGACTTTATGTTTGCGAAAGCAGCGTATGCCAAGAAAATAAAAGCCACAAAGCCAAAAATAAATAATTATGGCCATATAAAAGTGTTTAAAGCTCGTCACCCACTTCTTGAACCAAAGGAAGTTGTTCCAAACGACATCGAAATTGGCGGAGAAGAATTCTCCACGATTGTAATTACGGGGCCAAATACAGGGGGTAAAACAGTTACATTAAAAACAGCTGGATTATTTACATTAATGGCACAAGCAGGGTTACAAATTCCTGCTGAAGATGGCTCGGAAATGACAGTGTTTGATAACGTATACGCCGATATTGGTGATGAACAATCAATTGAGCAAAGCTTATCCACATTTTCTTCCCATATGGTCAACATTGTTGACATACTTAAGCAAGCATCAAGTGACAGCTTAGTTTTGTTTGATGAACTAGGTGCGGGTACAGACCCACAAGAAGGTGCTGCGCTGGCTATTTCTATATTAGATGAAGTTCATAATCGTGGGGCGCGTGTCATTGCAACTACACACTACCCTGAATTGAAAGCATATGGATACAATCGGGATGGTGTTATTAACGCTAGTGTTGAATTTGATATAGAATCGTTACGCCCAACCTATAGGCTGTTAATCGGTGTGCCTGGACGAAGCAATGCATTTGAAATTTCAAGACGACTTGGATTAGGAGATCATGTTATTAACCGAGCAAAAGGCCTCATAGATACGGATACAAATACGGTTGAAAATATGATTGCAGCTTTAGAGGATAATCGTCGTAAAGCGGAAGAAGAATTACAAGAAGCAGAAACGATTAGAAAGCAAGCGGAGGAGCTGCACCGTGAATTACAGCAACAAATAATAGAGTTAAATGAAAATCGAAATAAATTGTTGGAGAAGGCGGAGAAAAAAGCAAAAAATGCAGTTGAAGAGGCACAAGCCGAAGCTGAATCAATCATAAAAGAGTTAAAACGGATGAGATCACATGCACAAATTAAAGAGCATGAACTTATTGACGCAAGGAAACGTTTAGAATCAGCTGCTCCAACTTTATCAAAAAAGATACCTAAGTCCCCATCACCGGCCCAACAAAAGCGTACGTTGACCGCTGGAGATGAAGTAAAGGTACTATCTTTCAATCAAAAAGGTCATTTAATAGAAAAAGTAAATGATCGTGAATGGCAAGTACAGATGGGTATTATGAAAATGAAGGTAAAAGAAAAGGACATGGAATTTATTAGTAGTCCTACCCCTGTTGAAACAAAACCACTTGCTGCGGTAAAGGGTAAGCAATACCATGTTAGCTTAGAGCTTGATTTACGAGGAGAGCGCTATGAAGACGCCTTATTAAAGGTTGAAAAATATATTGATGACGCTCTATTAGCTGGATATCCGCGCGTTTCGATTATTCATGGAAAAGGAACAGGCGCTTTACGAAAAGGGGTGCGAGAGTACCTTGAACAGCATCGTTCTGTTAAGGGAATTCGCTATGGAGAAGCCGGTGAAGGCGGAACAGGCGTGACAATTGTCGAATTTAAATAGAGGTGTATAAGGAGAGTGTAGAATATGGCTAGCTTTTGGCATAATCCATATGTAGAGACAGCGGCTTATTATAGTGTTGTTGTACTTAGCATTATTGTTTTTTTATCAATTTTTGAGGTAGTGACTAGGTATAATAACTGGGAAGAGATTCAAAAAGGAAATTTGGCAGTTGCAATGGCTACAGGTGGGAAAATTTTTGGGCTAGCTATTATTTTTCACTTTTCTATACAACACCATGACTCCTTAATAACAATGCTTATATGGGGAATATTTGGTTTTATCTTATTAATGACTGGATATTTTATTTTTGAATTTTTAACACCAAAATTTAATATTGATCTTGAAATTTCAAAAGATAATCGAGCAGTAGGTCTTATCTCCATGTTGATTTCGATTGGATTATCATTTGTTATTGGAGCAACTATTGTTTAAAGAGGAGTAAGATTGATGGAAAAGCTAGCGAAAATATTAATTTTTTGTTGTGTGTTGTTTTTTATTATAGGAATAATATATTGGTTTATAAAAGCATAGCACCCCAATTGGGTGCTATGTTTTTTTTTTCTTGGGCGGCACAACTAACACAGTCGTGCTTCTAAGCGTTGACTTCCGCTTCGTTGCGCTCGCTTTCCGCGGGCCATCAGATCCCTCCTTCAGTAATATTCCCGGAAAACTGTGAAGAAGAATCATACACAAGTAACTAGATTAATAAAAGTTTACAGATAGGAGAAATATTTTATTAAATATAAGAACTAAATAACTATTTGAAGGAATATATATTAGTATGTCCTCATCAAAATGTATGCTGATGTTTAAATAATTTTCTAATGTATTTAATGGGGTAGGGGCTTCATCAATTTTCGGACAAATAAGATTTTGAATAGTATAAATGTCATGTGCAGAGGACGAAAAGCACTTAAAAACAAGATAAAGGTGACATAAGGAAAAGTAATATGATTTTTTTAGAGTCTATTCACACATTTCTATGTAGCCAATCTCTTTTACTGTATGCCAAGTCAAAACTTATTGATTCTTAGAATTATAGGAAAACACAAAAGTTATTTGTAAAAATTATCTATATTTGTAAGTTTGTCACTTGTTATTATTTGTAAAATGATATCAAGCTGTATTATAATATTTAAAAATAGTGAATTTTTAGAAAAAAAGAGGAGGAATTATACTATGGAAATCCAAAGGCCATGGTTGGAGCATTACCCCGAAGAAATTCCGCACACACTAGACTATGAAATTTCACCACTGCACCAGTTTTTAGAACAATCTGCCGATATGTATCCCAACCAGACCGTTATTCATTTTTTAGGTAAAGAAATTTCATTTAAACAGTTGTACGAGCAAACAGTTCGCCTATCTAATTACTTAGTAGAGTTAGGGTTGAAAAAGGGAGATAGGGTTTCCATTATGCTTCCTAATTGTCCGCAAGCTGTTATAAGCTATTATGCTATTTTGATGGCTGGTGGCATTGTTGTGCAAACAAACCCACTATATACTGAACGTGAACTTGAGTATCAACTAAATGATTCAGGTGCAGATATCATTATTGCATTAGACTTGTTATTTCCTCGTGTTTCAAAAGTGAAAGCGTTAACAAAGTTAAAACACATCATTGTTACAAGTATAAAAGACTACTTACCGTTTCCTAAAAATTTATTGTACCCTTTCGTACAGAAAAAGCAGCAGCAGGTTGCTGTTAAAGTAGAGCATGCTGGTTCGAACCATTTATTTACGAAGATCATTCAAACAACTGAACCAATACCACCAAAAGTTGAGATTGATCCTGAGGAAGATGTAGCTGTATTACAATATACTGGTGGAACAACGGGATTCCCCAAGGGCGTTATGCTAACACATAAAAATCTTGTGTCTAATACATTAATGAGTAAGGCTTGGATGTATAAATGTGAAAAAGGAAAGGAATCAGTTATGGGCATTATTCCTTTCTTCCATGTTTATGGCATGACAACTGTTATGAATCTATCAATCATGCAAGGATTTAAAATGATTTTGTTACCTAAGTTTGATGCTACAGATGCCTTGAAAACAATTGAAAAGCAAAAGCCAACCCTATTCCCAGGAGCACCAACTATTTATATCGCTTTACTAAATCACCCTGAAATATCAAGTTACGATCTTTCTTCTATTGATTCATGTATTAGTGGATCCGCTCCTCTTCCTGTAGAGGTTCAGGAGCAATTCGAAGCTGTAACAGGTGGGAAGGTTGTAGAAGGCTATGGATTATCTGAAGCATCCCCTGTCACGCATTCTAACTTCTTATGGACAAAACGAAAAAATGGAAGCATAGGTGTACCTTGGCCTGATACAGATGCGAAAATTTTAACCCTTGATACGGGTGAGCCTGTTGAACCGAAAGAAATTGGAGAAGTTTATATTCGTGGTCCGCAGGTTATGAAAGGCTACTGGAATAAGCCGGAAGAAACCGCAGCTACTATAAAGGATGGCTGGTTAGCTACAGGCGACTTAGGGTACATGGATGAAGACGGCTTCTTTTATATTGTTGACCGGAAGAAGGATATGATTATAGCGGGTGGTTTTAATATTTATCCACGTGAAATTGAAGAAGTGTTATATGAACATGAGAAAATCCAAGAAGCCGTTGTGGCAGGTGTACCTGACGAATATCGTGGTGAAACAGTAAAGGCATATATAGTATTAAAAGAAAGAGCTCAAGTTACAGAAGAAGAGCTTGATGCCTTTGCAAGAAAATATTTAGCAGCATATAAAGTTCCACGTGTGTATGAATTCCGAAAGGAGCTGCCAAAGACTGCAGTCGGTAAAATTCTACGTCGTACGCTTGTGGAAGAAGAGCGTACAAAACTAGAAAAGGTAAAATAAACACAATAAATTACGAGTATGCTAGTGCATACTCGTATTTTTTCTTTTATTTGTCCTTGCATCAGGACAGACAAGTAGTATAGACCAATAAAATTAGACTTGTTCAAGAACATTTGATGTTTGGCTACATTGCTGTAAAGCTTGTTCAACAGATTGTAACGATTGCTCTATTCGTTCAGCGTTGCTCCCTTTTTCCACCGTTTGTAGCGCTTGTTGTAAACTATCGCGTGCATTTTCTAATGCTGAACAAGACTCTTGAACATATCCGCGTGCATTTTTTTTCATTATGTATTCCTCCTTTCGCTAATAGTGTGCGAAATATTCATAAGTTCATACATGTATATACATACTAAAATTAGGAGGGAAGGAATATGCTGCAAATAATTATGTTGTTAGTCATAGCGATGCCAATTAATGAAGAACTACATTTGAAATTCCAAGGGGAGAAAATCGGACATGTTACACGATCAGAATATAGTGTTCCACTCTTAGACATACCTGTTATAAATACAATCCCATATGCTGAATTAACAAATAAACTTGATGCTCAGATTCGTAAAGCCCCTGAGAATGCAAAGCTTGATGACTATGGCAATATTGTAACTGAAAAGCTTGGGCACTCCTTACATAAAGAAAAATTTAGAGAGTTGTTTAGTGATTATTTTTTTGGTTTAGGTCCCGCTACAATAGAACTACCGATTAGACCTATTTATCCTAAAGTCGACAGTGAACTTTTGTCTAATATAAAAACAAGGCAGTTATCCGTATATGTAACTTTCTTTAATAGTCGTAACAAGGAACGAACTAATAATATTACAATTGCAACACAAGCGATAAATAATACGGTAGTTTTTCCTGGAGAGACGTTTTCTTTTAATAAAGTAGTGGGTAAACGTACAAAAGAGAAGGGGTATTTACCTGCACCAGTAATAGTGAAGGGCGAGCTATCTGAAGGGATAGGAGGAGGGATTTGTCAAGTATCCTCGACTTTATATAACGCGGTCGATAGAGCAGGTGTTCACATTGTACAGCGCTATTCGCATAGCCGTAGTGTACCTTACGTGCCACCTGGTCGTGATGCAACAGTAAGTTGGTATGGACCAGACTTTGTTTTTAAAAATAAGTATAGTCATCCGATACTTATACGTGCTAGAGCTATTGATGGGAAAATGCTAATTAGAGTATTTTCAGCAGATGATATTGATTATAGGCCTCGAAGCGGGTCTTAATCGTTTTTAGTTTAAATTACAAAAAGGCTCCCCCTAAACTTGTTATTCGAAGGAGCCAAGTTCCTAGCTAGATTAGGAGAATTCCTAATATTCCTGTGAAAAAAATAAGTTCCGTTTATGGCATCAGTCAGTATGTAGTCTAAGTAGAATATTATTAACATGAAAAATAGTGACAATAATACGTATAAAAAGTATCGTTTATTTCACTCTTATGAAAGTATTCGTATTATTAGAAAATGTCTGTAAGAGAATTATAACAATGGCTATATGACTATATACAATGTTTGCATACAACAGTAGCAGTGAGTAATTAGCGCCATTTGAATATAGCATAAATGAATGCCACATTAAGATTACAAATGGGATTTGGCAAATACACAATATTTTTTTGTAAGTTTTCCAAAGAATAATAGGTGTTAAACTTGCTAGAATCATATAGGCAACGAAAATATCCATTATAAGTCCCCCTTTTTTTGGTAAGCGCTTACTTATGAGTATAGCAAGAAAGTTCACAAATTTGTAACATTTTCAATGGAAATATTTCGAATTAACTAATATTTCACTGTTTAAATGTGAAATTTTTTACAACTAGAAATATTTTATGAAGATTGAAGAACATCCCTCTTTTATTTGCTACAATGTCAAAAGAGGTGATTTCATTTATGCTTCAAGAAGCACAGAGAGTTTTAAAAAAGTTTTTTGGATACACAGCTTTCAGGCCTGGACAACAACAAATCGTTGAAAAAGTATTAAATAACCATGATACATTGGGGGTGCTTCCAACAGGTGGAGGGAAGTCAATATGTTATCAAATTCCAGCACTTGTTGTTGAAGGCATTACAATTGTCATTTCTCCATTAATCTCTTTAATGAAAGACCAGGTTGATAGCTTACACCAAGTAGGGATATCAGCGACTTATATTAACAGTAGTCTCGATGCTAAAGAAATGAAGCATAGATTGCAAGATATTCAAATTGGGATGTATAAAATTGTGTATGTGGCGCCAGAACGTATAGAGTCTCAACAGTTTAGAAGAATATTACAGGATATACCTATTTCCATCGTGGCGATTGACGAGGCTCACTGTATTTCGCAGTGGGGGCATGACTTTCGGCCGAGCTATCGGTATATAAATCAGATGATAACAGATTTACCAAAAAAACCAATTGTGATCGCATTGACTGCAACGGCTACGCCAAAAGTAATAGATGATATTTGTGGACAGTTACATATCCCTCAGGATAACACTATTGTTACAGGCTTTGAACGAAATAATTTGCGCTTTTCAGTAATCAAAGGACAGGACAAACGACAGTACCTTATGAAGTACTTGAAAAGCCAAAGTCTTAATGCAGGTATTATTTATGCTTCTACACGTAAAGATGTGGACGAGCTGTTTGAGTATTTGCGTAAAAACGATATAAAAGTAGGAAAGTATCATGCAGGCTTGTCAGAGCAAGAGCGAAGTGAGGCACAGGATCAATTCTTATTTGATGAGATTGATGTGATGGTGGCCACTAATGCTTTTGGAATGGGTATTGATAAATCAAACGTCCGCTATGTACTTCACTATAGTCTACCTAAAAATATAGAGTCATATTATCAAGAAGCGGGTCGTGCTGGGAGAGACGGAGAGGAAAGTGAATGTACACTTTTGTTTTCTCCGTATGATATTCAATTGCAAAAGTTTCTTCTTGAACAATCCTCATTGGAAGATAAGCAGGCAGAATACGAGAAGCTTCAACGTATGATTGATTACTGTCATACTGAGCTTTGCTTACAGCGTTATATTGTTGAATATTTTGGAGCGAAGTACGAGAAAAAGACGTGTGGCAAGTGCTTGAATTGTACCGACACTCGTGAAAAGGTTGATATAACAAAGGAAGCGCAAATGATTTTCTCCTGTATTAAGCGCATGGATGAGAAATTTGGGAAAACACTCGTAGCTCAAGTGTTAAAAGGATCACGATCAAAGCGTGTGTTACAAATGGGGTTCAATTCGTTATCAACGTATGGCTTACTTAAAAATAGGACGGAACAAGAAATAACAAATATGATTGACTTTCTTGTAGCAGAAGGTTATTGCGTGTTAACACAAAGTCAATACCCGGTTGTCATGTTAACTGAGTCTGTTATACCAGTTTTAAAAGGACAGCAAAATGTGTTTAAAAAAGAATCCGTTATTGTTAAACAAGCTGCAACAGATGATGAGCTATTTGAATTACTTCGGGCTGTTCGTAAAGAGATTGCAGACCGTGAAAAGGTTCCACCTTATATCGTATTTTCTGATAGCACCTTGCGAGACATGTCTGCGAAGTGTCCTATTGATGAAACAGGAATGTTATCTGTAAAAGGTGTGGCACAAACGAAATGGGAGCGTTATGGTGTTGAATTTGTAGAAGTAATTGCCGACTATATGAAGAATCAGGGAAGACAAGAAAGGCAAAAACAGCAGCCTCAAGCAGTAGAATCAATTATAAGCCAAAGAAGTACAAATAATCAGCCTAGCTACTTGGAATCATTTGAATTGTTTGAAGACGGAAAGAGTTTACGGGATATTGCTGAGATTCGTGACTGCGCTATTACGACAGTTGAGAGCCACATTTTACGGGCAGCAGAAGAAGGTTACAAATTGGACTGGTCGAGAATAATTGACCCCGTGCATGAGCCTTTAATTATTGAACTAGCACAGCAGCTTAACACAACTAAACTAAAAGAATTGAAAGAAGCTCTACCAGAGGGAGTACCATATTTTGAGATTAAGGCTGTATTAAAAAAGTGGGAATTAACCCCTAATCTACTTAATAAAGGGTAGAAGCTAATAGGAGTGGTGTCCATGCAAACAACTGAACAATATAAAAAACAGATGAATATAATGTTTTGGGTATTTGTTATAGCGATAGCGTTATTATTTATCTTTTTAGTAACAGGCCTAATTGAGGCACACTTTTGGGTTATATTTGTTGTTATGATATGTGGCTTACCAAGTATTTATAAAAATAAAAATAAAACAATAGAGCAAGCACGAGAAAAGCAAGCAAAAACACTTAAAAAGGGAATGTGGCATTATACGCTTGTGTATGGAATCTTACTTTATGGCGTCCCAATGGGAATATTCTTAGGCTTAGGGGATGGATATAAGCCATCTGTGTTCTTTCCTACTATATTTGGTGTCATGCTTTTAGGAGGCACGCTGTTTGGGATGTTGATGTTTTGGTATATAAAACGAGATTACAAAAAATACATTAAAACTTCTAAAGATGTATAAGAATTTTAAATAAAATAAAAAACACCAGCACGGCAAGTTGCCATGCTGTTGTTTTTGTTGCTTGTTACCTTTTAACAATTTCCGTTAATTTTGTTACCATCTGCGGAAACGAGTGTAAATCCACGACCAAACCAAGAGCTTTCATAATCAATCGCAATATTTTCAAAATATGTTTTCTGGTACTCATTAACCAAAAAGCGTAATCCATCTTTTTCTGTTATTTCGTCATTATCTAATGCTGACTCTTCCAGAGCCATTCTTAATTGTGGGCCACCTCAGCCGGCAGCGAGTGACACACGAATAAATACATCCTCTACACGTGCCTGCATACGTGCCAGCTCTTCTTTTAATTGAGATGTGGCCGCTGCTGTTACTTTTAACAATGTTGTTCACCTTCCTTTAGATCTGTTTCTACTCTTTATTATACCCCTGTAAGTATAAAAAGGAAAGTGAAACCATTTAGTCATAACGAAAAACATGTTTAATTGCCACACTATGTTCAACTATTCGACAGCATAGCCAACATTTTTAATTACATCATGAATAGTTGACAGATTTGTCGTACCATCGTCATACTCAATATGTACTTTGTTATCGTCTAGACTCGCTAATGCACGTTGTACACCGTCAACAGACAATAACGATTTCTCTACTTTATTGACGCAGCTTTGACACTCCATACCGTTAACATTTAATTTCTCTTCTACAATTGCCATAATACAACCTCTCTTCAATTTATTGCATTACTAACTTATGTAATTTTTAAGTAAATATCCTTAAAAATACAACACAAAGTGAATATAGATGTAGAAGGAAGACTGATGAATAGAACGTGAAAAGAATGAACAATCTCTTGCAGAACTTCTCAAACAGGAAAGCCTATCTCCTTTAGGTGTGGGAGTGTAAGGGCTATGTGAATGTAATTAATAAGCAGTACACAAACAGAGCAATTAAATCTGTTTCTTTTTTTTGTTGTAATGATCTGTAACTACTTACGTCATTCAAAACCCCGTTCGTTTCTTGTGAACCATTGTCTTCTTCGCTTTTTCTGAACTTGCTGCTCCCGGACGACTTGTCTAATTCTGAGAGTTTTTAGTTGGCTTATATAATCTAGCGATTAACAACAAACTAAAACTACTATTCTTACGATTAAAACTATTGATATATAAGAAAACTAATTTTTCAAAGAATAATTAATAATAAAAGCTAGTGTAATAAAGGTTTATGCTTGTGAAAGTTTTATCGGTATATGTTGAAAAAGGAAGAATTGAAAGGATATGAAAGGAAATGAAGGTATTTGTATGGAAACTATGTCTCTAGTGATAATAATCACATGTAATATACATATATCGTAAATTTTCATACTATTTGCGTTTTGCACCTCTCCAAAAAATCTTGTTAACATAATAAGGGTAAGAATAAAAAGAGGGGGAGTTTTTAGACGTGAAAAAGTTTATAGGAATACTTATAGCAGTGATGCTAACGGGTGTACTAGCTGCCTGTGGTTCATCAGAGAATACTAGTAATGATGCTGCAGGTTATACCTTAGTTGAAGATGGAAAGTTTACCTTTGCCGCTTCCGGTGAATTTAAGCCTTTCAGTGTGACAGATCCAAAAGGTGTTATGTCAGGCTTTGATATTGAAGTTGGAGAAGCTGTCGCTGAAAAGCTTGGACTTGAACCAGTGCAAAAGAAGTTTAAATTTGCCGGAATTGTTGAAGGTGTAAAAACAGGTCGCTTTGACGCAGCTATTGCAAGTCACACAATTACTGATAAACGACTTGAGCAGGTAGACTTTTCTACTCCGTACTATTATTCAGGTCCACAAATCTTTGTAAGAGGCGATAGCTCAGTTGAAACGCTAGCTGATTTAGAAGGTCTAGAAATCGCTGTTTCAAAAGGTTCTACATACGCGGAAACAGCTGCTGAAGTAACAGACAACATAATTCAATACGATAGTGATGTTACGGCACTTGAAGCTTTAAGTAAGGGCAGACATGATGCTGTTATCACTGATTTTATCACTGGGAAAGAAGCAATCGGAGCTGGCATGAGTATCGAGGGACGCGAACTGCTAGGTCGTAGTGAACAGGCAATTGCTATTGCGAAAGACAACACAGAGCTATTAAATAAAGTCAACGAGGCTCTACAAGAGCTTCGTGAGGATGGCACATTAAAAGCAATTAGTGTGAAATATTTTGGGGAAGACATCACAGCTGACCCTGAAAAATAGTAATAAAGACTTTTTGCGGGATGTGCGTTAAATATAACGCACATTCTCTGTTTAATTAGCTAAGCCTAGAGTGACATAGATATTAGTAACTCTAGGCTTTTAAAAAAGGAGTGGGATTTCTTGCCGAGTTTTGGACATTTTTTTGAACAACTAATCGCATCTGCAGATTATTTTTGGTATGGTGCTCTAATTACGTTACAATTAACAGCTATATCTATTGTAATTGCTATATTCATAGGGTTGTTTTTTGCTTTGTTAAAGATTTCACGAATTCGCTTTCTAGAGTGGTTAGCGGATGGGTACATCTTTATTGTGCGTGGAACACCACTTATCGCGCAAATATTTATTTTTTACTACGGCTTAACAACACTGCATATATCACAGTTTTGGGCTGTTGTTCTCGGGCTAGCATTCCACAACGGTGCTTACATTGCTGAGATTTTTCGTGGTGCTATTCAATCTATTGACCGTGGGCAAATGGAAGCAGGTCGCTCACTTGGGATGAGTCGTACATTATCGATGAGACGAATCGTTTTACCACAGGCATTTCGTCGTGCCTTACCTCCACTAGGAAACCAATTTATCATTGGTTTGAAAGATTCCTCACTAGCATCCTTCATCGGTATGCCAGAATTATTTGGTGTTGCAACGACACTTGGATCACAAACCTTCGA
Organism: Bacillus sp. HMF5848; assembly: GCF_003944835.1. Classification (GTDB taxonomy): domain Bacteria; phylum Bacillota; class Bacilli; order Bacillales; family HMF5848; genus HMF5848. The sequence goes on along the minus strand of NZ_RWIV01000001.1, from coordinate 3,123,524 downwards.
TTATATGACGAACTTACTTATTGTGGCGGTTTGGTATTTAATACTTGTGTTGATTTTAACAATTATCGTAAATCGATTAGAGAAGAAGCTTGCTGCTAGCGACTAGGAGGGGATACTATCGTGAATGAGAAAATAATGATATCAGTAGAAAAATTAAATAAATCGTTCGGAGATTTACATGTTTTAAAGGACATAGATATGACCGTAAAAGAAAGCGATGTGGTCGTTTTAATTGGAGCGAGTGGATCAGGAAAAAGTACACTTCTTCGGTGCCTTAACTATTTAGAGATTAAAAATAGTGGAAAGATCATAATTGAGGGAGAAGAAGTTGAAAAAGAAACACATAATCTAAACGAAATTCGACAAAAAGTCGGTATGGTGTTTCAGCATTTTAACCTTTTTCCACATAAAACTGTAATTGAAAATGTTATGGAAGCACCTATACAAGTCAAAAAACTCTCTAAACCAAAAGCAAAGCAAGAGGCGCGTGAATTACTTGCAAAGGTCGGACTTGAAGATAAAGAGAATGTGTATCCTTCCAAATTATCAGGAGGACAAAAACAACGTGTTGCTATTGCTCGATCGTTAGCCATGAAGCCAGATATCATGTTGTTTGATGAGCCGACATCAGCATTAGATCCAGAATTAGTTGGTGAAGTATTATCCACTATGAAGGAACTAGCTGAAGAAGGAATGACAATGGTCGTTGTAACACATGAAATGGGATTTGCTCGTGAAGTAGCAGACTGGGTTGTATACATGCACGACGGAAAAATTGTTGAGGTTGGTCACCCGGATCAAATCTTTGAGCAGCCAAAAGAGCAACGCACAAAAGAGTTTTTAGATTCAGTTTTATAATAATTGGGAAGGGCTAAGCTATATAATTACGCTTAGCCCTTTATTAATGTGTTAAAATATCTGAGGTTTCTTACTATATATTATTTGTTAAGCGCTAAGAGTAGCAAATTCAAAGCTTTAACCTTGGTAGTAAAAGCTTTGGGCGATAGCGATTTAAATGTGTAAACGGTAGTAACTAATTCTTGACGAATCTCTTGGACTGTTTTATCATAGGCTTAAATGAATGAATAGTCATTCATTTTCGTGTAATACTAAATACTTTTAATGAACAGCTCTTATGACTGCTTTTCATTCCCCTCGATTTGGTATAGGATGTGAAGAGATAATTCACTTCACATCAGCGAGAGTTAGGAGAATGCCATATGAAAAAAAATCGACCAAAGTACAAACAAATAATAGATGCTGCTGTTATTGTTATTGCTGAAAATGGATATCATCAGGCGCAAGTTTCAAAGATTGCTAAACAAGCAGGCGTCGCAGACGGCACTATATACTTATATTTTAAAAATAAGGAAGATATTCTGATTTCCCTTTTTCAGGAAAAAATGGGTACATTTGTCGAAAAGATTGAGGGGGAAATAGCAGGATTAGAGAAAGCAACAGAGAAGTTATTGTTATTAGTGCAAAAACATTTTGCTTTACTTGCCGATGATCATCACCTTGCAATTGTAACGCAATTAGAATTGAGACAATCACAAAAGGATCTTAGGTACAAAATTAATGAAGTGCTAAAGGGGTATTTACGAATTGTTGATCAAATTCTCCAGGTAGGAAAAGAAAACGGAGAGTTTGACCCAGATTTAGACATTAGACTAGCGAGACAACTTGTATTTGGTACGATTGATGAAACAGTTACAACATGGGTTATGAATGAGCAAAAATACAGTCTAACAGACCTTGCAGAACGTGTTCATAAGTTGCTTATTAACGGTTGTAGAGCTAATTAGCTCTACAACCTGTAAATAAACAAGAGATGGGGGAGTATCATTGGAATTTTTTCAAATTTCAGTCGATGAAAACGTCGCTACAGTAACACTGCAACGTCCGCCAGCAAATGCTTTAGCATCAGGGGTGTTATTAGAGCTTCAGCATGTACTTGACGAGTTAAAGTTGCGTGAAGATGTTCGTGTTGTTTTGTTACGAGGCGAGGGGAAATTTTTCTCAGCAGGTGCTGATATTAAAGAATTTACAGCTTTACAAGGTGCTAAATCGTATGCCAATTTATCCAAACGAGGGCAGCAATTGTTTGAAGAAGTGGAAGCGTTTCCTAAACCGATTATTGCTACTATTCATGGTGCAGCACTTGGTGGTGGACTAGAACTAGCGATGGCATGTCACATTCGCTATGTTACTGAAGATGCAAAGTTAGGCTTACCAGAACTACAACTCGGTATTATTCCCGGATTTGCAGGTACACAGAGGTTAACAAAATATGTGGGGACTGCAAAAGCACTAGAAATGATGTTGACAAGTGAGCCCATTAGTGGAATAGAGGCAGTTCAAATGGGACTCGCGACAAAAGCATTCCCAGAAGAGACTCTAGTTTCAGAGGTTACTGCCATAGCTAAAAAAATGGCTAAAAAGAGTCCGCTTACTACAGAAGCTGTAATTGAGCTTGTTAACTTTGCTAAACATCAGTCTTATTATGATGGTGTGGAGCGCGAGGCTGAGCTATTTGGTGACATCTTTACCTCAAGTGATGCAAAGGAAGGTGTCATGGCTTTTATTGAAAAACGCCAACCAACATTTACAGGTAAATAATACGGATACATTATGCTGTACAACCATATAATCTAGTAAGTTGACAAACTAATATTAGGAGGTTCGGTGCATGAACATTTATGTGTTATTAAAACGTACATTTGATACAGAAGAAAAGATTGTCATTCAAGGCGGTAGCATTCAAGAGGATGGCGCAGAGTTTATTATCAATCCATACGATGAGTATGCAGTTGAAGAAGCTATCCAAGTACGTGATGCTCACGGTGGTGAGGTTACTGTTGTAACAGTAGGAAGTGAAGAGGCTGAGAAGGAGTTACGTACAGCTTTAGCTATGGGAGCAGATAAAGCTGTGCTTATTAATACAGAAGATGATCTTGATGACAGTGACCAATTTACAACAGCAACAATTTTGGCAACATATTTAAAAGAGCAAGATGTCGACTTAATAATTGCAGGTAACGTCGCAATTGATGGTGGGTCTGGGCAAGTAGGGCCTAGAGTTGCTGAACTTCTTGATATTGCGTATGTTACAACTATAACTAAACTTGAGATTGATGGCTCAACAGTAAAGGTTGTTCGTGATGTAGAGGGAGACTCTGAAATTATTGAAGCATCTCTACCTCTTCTTGTTACTGCTCAACAAGGACTAAATGATCCTCGTTACCCATCTCTACCAGGGATTATGAAAGCAAAGAAGAAACCATTAGATGAGTTAGAATTAGATGACCTTGATTTAGATGAAGATGATGTTGAGCAAAAAACAAAAACTATTGAACTCTATTTGCCACCAGCAAAAGAGGCTGGAAAAGTGTTGTCAGGTGAGATTGAAGATCAAGTTAAAGAACTTGTTTCGTTATTGCATTCTGAAGCAAAGGTAGTATAAGGGGTACAAAGTACGCGAACGATTTTTTCATAAAGCTAAAAACTTAGTTCACAGGGGGTTTAGATATGTCTAGAAAAGTACTTGTTTTAGGTGAAGCAAGAGATGGCGTATTACGTAACGTGTCGTTCGAAGCGATTGCAGCGGCTAAAGTTATAGCAGAAGGTGGCGAAGTTGTTGCTGCTTTATTAGGAGATTCTGTTGCTAGTTTAGCAAATGATATGATAGCATACGGTGCTGACCGCGTCGTTACAGTAGAAGATGAAAAGCTTCAAGCATATACACCAGATGGATTCGGGCAAGCTACGATGGCTGTTATAGATTCTGAACAACCAGAAGGCATTGTATTTGGGCATACATCACTAGGAAAAGACCTATCAGCAAAAATTGCTGCTAAACTAGAATCAGGACTTATTTCAGATGCAACGGCTGTAGAGGTTGCCGGTGGAAATGTTGTTTGCACACGCCCTATCTATTCAGGAAAAGCATTTGAAAAGAAAATTGTTACTGATGGAGTAATCTTTGTTACTATACGTCCTAACAATATCCCAATGCTTGATAAAGATGATTCCCGCTCTGGTGACGTGTCATCATTAGCAGTGGATATTAAAGATTTACGAACTGTTGTGAAGGAAGTTTTACGTAAAGCAACAGAGGGCGTTGATTTAAGTGAAGCTAAGGTTATTATTGCTGGTGGACGTGGTGTGAAAAGCGCTGATGGTTTTGCTCCTTTAAAAGAGCTTGCTGACGTTCTTGGGGGAGCTGTAGGAGCTTCTCGTGGTGCGTGTGATGCTGATTATTGCGACTACTCATGGCAAATTGGTCAAACAGGTAAAGTAGTAACTCCTGATTTATATATTGCTTGCGGTATTTCTGGCGCTATTCAGCATTTAGCCGGTATGTCAAATTCCAAAGTTATTGTTGCGATTAATAAAGATCCTGAAGCTAACATCTTTAAAGTGGCTGATTACGGTATTGTTGGTGACTTATTTGAAGTAGTCCCACTCTTAACAGAGGAATTTAAAAAATTAAAGGTTCATTCGTAAATATTAATCAGCAAACACCTCGACATTGTAGTTGAGGTGTTTTAATTTTTTGGCTACCCTGTAAATAACTTTTATTGATTTTCGATTCACTCCCATTCACTCCCTTTCCTCGGGCAATCAGCCAAACCTCATCGGTTTTCACCGTGTGGGATTTTGTTTGATTGTTTCTCCGCAGGAGTGTCGTGGATGTCCGCTCATTCTTACTTAGCTATAAGTTACATTTTTCATTTTCAATGGTGTGAATTTTCATTATCATGGATGTCTTTGTTAAAGATTTTTAATTATTTTTTGATTGTAGCGAACACCCGCGGAAAGAAGTGGAATGAAAATCCACATTGAAGTTTAACGGAGCTAATTTTCTAAATGAATAGCAAACAAAACATGCAACAGATTGTCAATTAAATTATAATAGGGAAAGCTAAAATGAGTATGGTTGTAGTGGTTTTGGGTAACATTACTTTTGAAGCATAAAAATGGCATCTCATTTTGTTAAGTGATATACTTGCGTTAGTATTGAGATTAGTTTTACTTTTAGGAGGAATTACAATGGCAATTACAAATGTAACAGATCAAACCTTTACAAATGAAACTTCTTCAGGAGTTGTGTTAGCAGATTTTTGGGCACCTTGGTGTGGACCTTGTAAAATGATTGCTCCTGTTCTAGAAGAGCTTGATAGTGAAATGGGAGATAAAGTGAAAATCGTTAAGTTAGATGTTGATGAGAATCAAGAGACAGCTGGTAAATATCAAGTGATGAGCATTCCGACTTTACTTGTTTTCAAAGACGGTGAAGTTGTTGACAAAGTTGTTGGCTTCCAACCGAAAGAAGCTCTAGCTAATGTTTTAGCTAAACATGTATAATTTTAATCTGTGAACAAAGCTTGTAGGTAATCCTATAAGCTTTTTTATATGCAAAAATAGTCCGCTGTTCATAGCGAATCACTTACAGCTACATACACCAATTTGTAAACTACCTTTCAGACGCAGCCAAAACACATTGTAGTTTTTATATGAGAGAAGCGTATTATACAGTATAAAGACGTGAGCTTTCTAAATTAAAAACTACGTTCTTATGACAACTTTTTACATGAACAAAAAGCATACAAGCATGCTACAATATATGTTACAAATAAGATATGACTAGGATTTAAAGCACAAGGTGTTAATATAGCTTCATTTACCAAAGTAAAGAGCTTACGATATAGTGAACTAAAAGGCCCCGTATATGGTCGTGACGAGTTATATAAATGGAGAGGGGTGGCCGAATGACAACTATAAAAGAGAAATTGGCTTTGTTACCCGATCAGCCTGGTTGTTATTTAATGAAAGATAGACAAGGTACTGTCATTTATGTAGGAAAAGCTAAAATTCTTAAAAACCGTGTACGTTCTTACTTCACAGGTTCACATGATATAAAAACAATGCGTCTCGTTAATGAAATTGTAGACTTTGAATATATTGTAACATCGTCAAACATGGAGGCTCTAATTCTTGAGCTTAACTTAATTAAGAAGTATGATCCAAAGTACAACGTGATGCTAAAGGATGATAAAAGTTATCCATATATAAAAATTACCGCGGACAAACAGCCTAGACTTCTTATTACACGTCAAGTGAAAAAGGATAAGGGGAAGTATTTTGGTCCATATCCTAATGTACAAGCAGCAAATGAAACGAAAAAGCTTCTAGATCGAATTTACCCTCTGCGTAAATGCTCGACTTTACCAGACCGAGTTTGTTTGTACTATCATATGGGGCAGTGCTTGGCACCTTGCGTAAAAAACGTGAGCGATGAAACTAACCAACAAATCGTTGAAGATATTGCTAGATTCTTAAATGGTGGGTATAAAGAAATAAAGCATGAGCTAACAGAAAAAATGTACAAAGCGTCAGAAGACTTAGATTTTGAGAGAGCAAAGGAATATCGAGACAAAATTGCTCACATAGAAGCTACAATGGAGAAACAAAAGATGGCGCTAACCGACTTTGTTGACCGAGATGTATTTGGGTATTCTGTAGACAAAGGCTGGATGTGTGTGCAGGTATTCTTTGTACGACAAGGGAAGCTAATTGAGCGGGATGTATCTATTTTCTCAATTTACAATGAGCCTGAAGAGGAGTTTCTCACATATATTGGCCAATTTTATGGGAAATCTAATCACGTTAAACCGAAAGAAATTTTTGTACCGACATCTGTTGATGCAGATATAATTGCTGCACTGTTAGACGTAAATACACATCAACCGAAACGCGGAAAGAAAAAAGACTTAGTTGAATTAGCTGCTAAAAATGCTGAGATTGCTCTTAAGGAAAAGTTTTCGATGATTGAACGTAACGAGGAGCGAACAATCGTAGCTATTGAAAACATCGGCAAAGCTCTAAATATATATACACCACATCGAATTGAAGCGTTCGATAACTCAAATATTCATGGTACAGATGCGGTATCAGCAATGATTGTCTTTGTTGATGGCAAACCAGCAAAAAATGAATATCGAAAATATAAAATTAAAACAGTACAAGGCCCAGATGATTATGAGTCGATGCGAGAAGTAGTAAGAAGACGATACAAAAGGGTTCTAAAAGAACAATTACCTCTACCAGACTTAATTATAGTTGATGGTGGAAAAGGTCATATGACCGCTGTTCGCGATGTGTTAGAGAATGAATTAGGGTTGGTAATACCACTTGCAGGTTTAGCAAAGGATGATAAACATAAAACCTCTGATTTACTTTTCGGTGAATTAGCAAATAAAGTCCCTTTTCAACGAAATAGTCAAGAGTTTTATTTATTACAACGAATTCAAGATGAGGTGCACCGTTTTGCTATTACGTTCCATAGACAACTAAGGGGGAAAAACTTATTTACATCTATTTTAGATGATGTACCGGGCGTAGGGGAAAAGCGAAGAAAACAACTGCTTAGAGCGTTTGGTTCTGTGAAAAAGCTTCGAGAAGCAACTTTTGAAGAAATTATGGCAGTGGGCATGCCAGAAAATGTAGCGAAAGCTATATATGATAAGCTTCATGAACAAGAAAATGAATGAATAAAAAGCACCCATGTTAATGGAGTGCTTTTTATTTGGCTCGACGACAAGGACACGGCATTGGTGTATTTACAGAACATCTCGAATGAGAAAGCCCATCTCCTTCAGGTGTGGGAGTGTCAGAAGCATAAAGGTGTAGTTTGGATTGGAGTGTTTAGCTTTAGCTATTGCGTCTTTAAAATTATAAATTATTCTCCACACTGTCCTTTATGTCCCAGCGTACAGTAAAGGTTACTTTTTCACGTCTGTTATTTGTCTGCTCGTGGCATTCGGCTATGAGCTTTTTTTGTCTTTGTATTTGGGCGGCTAAAAAGCCTGCTTCTAACTGAAAAGTTGCTTTTTGTTGTAGACGAAATGTAATGAGGCTTCCTGTTAGTGAAAATTGAAGTTCATCGTTCTTTTCTTTCTCAAGCTGCAATATACCCCATCCAGCACTATTAAAAAACTGGACCATTTCTTCTATGGAGTATAGAGGATATTTGTCTGCTATTCGTTTACCCGCACAATAGAGAATAAAGTCCTTTTCTTTACCTAAAATTTCATCTAATAAGTCATGACGCAATAACTCGACAGCAAACGCTGAAACTGTTAATTCATCAAGTAATAATGTCTTTTCAGTTTTCACAAAAATTCCCCGCTTTCTCTGCATTATTATAATACAATTGCGCCATAAAAAAACAAAATTAAGAAAAAATAGTGACATATACTGTAATTATTTACTAAAAATGATAGGATATTTATATAAGTTTATTATATACATATAGGATACTAGCAAGGTTTGACATACTTATTTTATAGGTGATGGTAAAGTTTGTTAACAAGGTGAATGTGTCGAAAAAAAAGATGGTTTCTTGACGGTACTTGTAGATGAGGGTAAAATGAACTTGTCACAATTCTGTTACATTTTTTTGAAAACCTTTGCATTTTGTATTTTTGGAAAAATGTGAAGAATGTAGTAAATGGTATTGCGACTAACAAATGGGGTGGGTTTTACAATCTATGTATCTAATTTTTGAGGGGGGTTACTAATGGCAAGCAATCGAGAATTTTTGAATCGTAGGCTTCATTCATTGTTGGGGGTTATTCCAGTAGGTGTGTTTTTAATCGTACACTTAACGGTAAACTATTATGCAACAATAAGTCCAGAAGCATACAATCAAGCTGCAAAAGTCATGCATTATTTACCATTTCGTATTTTACTTGAACTTTTTGTTATTTTCATACCTTTGATCTTTCATGCTGTTTACGGCCTGTATATAGCTTTTACAGCAAAGAACAATGTAAGCAAATACAACTACTTCCGTAACTGGATGTTTTTGTTGCAACGAATTACGGGTGTTCTTACGTTAATTTTCGTTGTATGGCATGTTTGGCAAACGAGAGTTCAAGCAGCATTCGGTGCAGAGGTTAACTTTGATATGATGGCGAACATAGTAGATAATCCATTCATGCTAGCATTCTATATAGCTGGTATTCTAGCTTCAGTATTCCACTTTGCTAACGGTTTATGGTCATTCTTCGTAAGCTGGGGATTAACGGTAACACCGCGTTCTCAACAAATTGCAACATATGTAACAATGGCTATATTCTTTGGATTGTCTTTCGTGGGATTGCGTGCAATTTTTGCATTTGTCTCTTAAGAATGAAATATAGATTATGCTCTAAACTAAACGTGTAGATTAAGTACGATTGTAAACTTACTCAAATGCTTTTAAAAAGTGTAGATAGCTTGTATCCTCAGTAAGGGAGTGAATTGGATTGAGTAAATCTAAAGTCATAGTTGTCGGAGGCGGCTTAGCTGGTCTTATGGCAACAATTAAAGCAGCTGAAGCTGGCTATCAAGTTGAATTATTTTCCCTTGTGCCTGTAAAACGTTCTCATTCCGTATGTGCACAAGGTGGTATAAATGGTGCTGTAAATACAAAAGGGGAAGGAGATTCTCCGTGGGAGCATTTTGATGATACGGTGTATGGAGGAGACTTCCTAGCAAATCAGCCACCAGTAAAAGCAATGTGTGATGCCGCTCCTGGTATCATTCATTTATTGGATCGTATGGGTGTTATGTTTAACCGTACACCTGAAGGTTTATTAGACTTCCGTCGTTTTGGTGGTACACAACATCACCGCACTGCGTTCGCAGGAGCTACGACAGGTCAACAGTTATTATACGCATTAGATGAACAAGTTCGTCGCCATGAAGTAGCGGGTCTTGTAACAAAATATGAAGGCTGGGAATTCCTCGGTGCTGTTTTAGATGATGAAAGAGTGTGTCGTGGAATAGTCGCACAAGACTTAACGTCAAGTGAAATACAATCATTCCGTGCAGATGCAGTTATTTTAGCAACCGGTGGCCCAGGTATTATTTTTGGTAAATCAACAAACTCAGTTATAAACACGGGATCCGCCGCTGCTATTGTATATCAACAAGGCGCTTATTACGCAAACGGTGAGTTTATTCAAATTCATCCAACAGCGATCCCAGGCGATGACAAGCTTCGCTTAATGAGTGAATCAGCTCGCGGTGAAGGCGGACGTGTTTGGACATATAAAGATGGGAAGCCATGGTACTTCTTAGAAGAAAAGTACCCTGCATACGGGAACTTAGTTCCACGTGATATCGCTACGCGTGAAATATTCCATGTTTGTGTTGACTTGAAGCTTGGGATCAATGGTGAAAACATGGTTTACCTTGATTTATCACATAAAGACCCTAAAGAGCTAGATATTAAGCTTGGTGGGATTATGGAGATTTATGAGAAATTCATGGGTGATGACCCACGTAAAGTTCCAATGAAGATTTTCCCAGCTGTCCATTACTCGATGGGTGGATTATGGGTTGATTACGATCAAATGACTAACATACCTGGCTTATTTGCAGCAGGTGAGTGTGATTATTCTCAGCACGGAGCAAACCGCTTAGGTGCCAACTCATTATTATCGGCTATTTATGGTGGTATGGTTGCTGGTCCAAAAGCTATTGAATATATTAAAGGCTTGGATAGTCATGCAGAAGACTTACCTTCAGAGCTATTCGAAACATTTGTGAAGGAAGAACAGCAAAAATGGGATGACATTCTATCTATGAATGGTACTGAAAATGCATACGTTCTTCACAAAGAGTTAGGTGAGTGGATGACAGATAACGTGACGGTTGTACGTGAAAACGACCGATTATTAAAAACAGATGAAAAGCTTCAAGAGCTTCTTGAACGTTATAAGAACATTAATATTAATGATACTGCAACTTGGAGTAACCAAGGGGCAACATTTACAAGACAGTTATACAACATGATTCAGTTAGCACGTGTCATTACAATAGGTGCTTATAACCGTAATGAAAGTCGCGGTGCACATTATAAGCCTGAATTCCCTGATCGTAATGATGAGGATTGGTTAAAAACAACTATGGCTAGCTACGATAAGGCGAATAATCAACCAGTATTCCATTACGAGGAAGTAGATGTGTCATTAATTAAGCCTCGTCTACGCGATTATACGAAGAAGAAAAATGAAAAAAAAGCAGAAGCAAAGCAGGAAAACAAACAAGCAGAAGGGAGTGTTAAAGCATGAGTGATAAAAAAGTCATTCGCTTAATTATCACACGCCAAGACAAACCTGACTCTGCTCCATATGAGCAAGAATTTGAAATCCCATATCGTCCGAATATGAACGTTATCTCGGCATTAATGGAAATTCGTAGAAACCCTGTAGAGGTTAATGGTAATAAAACAACTCCTATTACATGGGAAATGGGTTGTCTTGAAGAGGTTTGTGGTGCCTGTTCTATGGTGATTAATGGGAAGCCGCGTCAGTCATGTTCAGCTCTTATTGACCAATTAGAACAACCAATTCGTCTTGAACCAATGCGCACATTCCCAGTTGTGAGAGACTTACAGGTTGATAGAAGCCGTATGTTTGATTCGCTTAAAAAGGTAAAAGCGTGGATTCCTATTGATGGTACGTATGATTTAGGGCCTGGACCACGTATGCCAGAAAAAAAGAGACAATGGGCTTATGAACTTTCTAAATGTATGACATGTGGAGTATGCTTAGAGGCATGTCCGAATGTTAACAGTAAAGCTGATTTCATTGGACCTGCACCACTATCACAAGTTCGTTTGTTCAACGCTCATCCAACAGGTGCGATGAATAAAGGGGAAAGACTTGAAGCCATTATGGGTGATGGTGGACTTACAAACTGTGGTAACTCGCAAAACTGTGTGCAATCTTGTCCAAAAGGAATACCATTAACAACTTCAATTGCAGCTTTAAACAGAGATGTAACGATACAGTCATTCCGTAATCTATTTGGTAGTGACCAAGTATAAATGATATAAAAAATCCTCTGACGATATGTCGTCAGGGGATTTTTTGGCTATAGGAAAGCAAATAATTATTTTAAAATTCATACTGTCCTATCACATAAGTGCAACTACGCCTCGGTCTTCGCCAAGTCTTCCCAAGCTGCGAGTTTTCCTTATTGGTCTTTATCTGAATATCCCACGGTGGTTTTTAGATTTATGATGGTGCAATGTTGTTGTATAGGTGTTTGCCTTAGTAATAATAGGTTTAGTATGTACTAAAAATGCCACAGCATGTCGGCCGTTACGCTTTTTACAGATTCAATCTGAAAGGTTGCTCTAGAGCTAGTTTGAGGTTATCGCTCTCAGCGTCATATGCAGCAGTTTGCACCTCATTTATAGTTTAAAGGCTATTTTTTTTTTATAAGTAACAGCCCTACCCCTTCTTACATACTATATTGTGACTATATATACCCGTCGAATGTCAGCTCCACCTAGCAAGGAGGGTTACAATACTTGAAGGACAAACAATTTCAACCTAAGCCATTACTCACGAAAAGAGAAAGAGAAGTATTCGAACTGTTGGTACAGGATAAGACTACCAAGGAAATTGCAGGTGAACTGTTTATAAGTGAGAAGACAGTACGCAATCACATATCGAATGCAATGCAAAAGCTCGGTGTAAAGGGGCGTTCTCAGGCTGTTGTCGAATTATTACGCATGGGAGAACTCGAGCTTTAAAAGTAAACCAGCTATCCGACTCAAAAGGATAGCTGGTTATTGTTGCTTCACCAACATTTTATATTTTAATACATAATGCTTTAAAAGTAGGTAAATGACCTAGAAAGCTGTCTTTCTAAAAGTGATTGATCTAATTAATGAATATACCCATATATAAGAAAAAGTACTTTTAGTTAAAAATTGTTGCATTTTTCGTCGAAAACATAGAAAATAGTAGTATTAATGCCTATAAGATTAGGAGGTACTTACATGACTACCCCTAGCAATCGACAAACCGTTGCTGAAATAGAGAAATCATTACGATATATTGCGCATATTATTAAACAAAAGGGTCGAGAAATTCTTAGTAATTATACAATTACACCTCCGCAGTTTGTTGCGTTACAGTGGCTTCTTGAAGAAGGAGATATGACAATAGGTGAGCTATCTAACAAAATGTTTTTAGCTTGTAGCACCACCACAGACCTTGTTGACCGAATGGAAAAGAGTGAATTAGTTATGCGTGTTAAAGACACGAATGACCGTCGCGTTGTGCGAATCCATTTGTTAGAGGAAGGTGCGCGAATTATTGAAGAAGTAATAGAGAAGCGACAAGATTATCTGGAAAAAACTTTGATTCAATTTTCAAGTGAAGAGATTCTTTTGCTTCAACAAAACTTAGATAGATTACATCGAGAAATGAACAAAGAATGAGGCGATTGCTTGAAAAAACCTATAGGAGTCATCGATTCTGGTGTGGGCGGGTTAACTGTTGCAAAAGAAATAATACGTCAACTGCCTAAAGAGCAAATTATATACTTAGGTGATACGGCTAGATGTCCGTATGGACCTAGAAGTACAGAAGAAGTTCGTCAATTCACTTGGGAAATGACGAACTATTTATTGTCTTTTGATATTAAAATGCTTGTGATAGCGTGTAATACAGCAACTGCAGCTGTATTAGATGAAATACAAAATGAATTATCAATCCCAGTCATTGGTGTTGTTCACCCTGGTGCCAGAACAGCTTTAAAAACAACGAAAAATCATCATATAGGCGTAATTGGAACAGTGGGTACAGTGAAAAGTGGGGCATACGAGAAGGCTCTTACGTCCATTAACCCTAATGTTGTAGTAGAAGCTCTTGCGTGTCCATTATTTGTACCTTTAGTCGAAAGCGGAGATTTTGAAGGGGATTACGCACAGCATATTGTTCAAGAATCTCTTCAGCCGATTAGGCATTCAGGAATAGACTCTTTAATTTTAGGGTGCACTCATTATCCGATTATTAGATCACTGATACAAGCCGATATTGGACCTAATGTGACACTTATTTGTTCTGGAGATGAAACAGCTCGTGAAGTCAGCACAATTCTATATCACAATAATCTATTAAACAAAGCTAAAAAACGAGAGCAACACTTGTTTTTGACAACTGGTCCAAAAGAGATTTTTCAAAAAATCGCTACTAAATGGTTTGAAAAGCCTGTAGATCGAATAGAGTCCATTGTATTACCTTCAGCAAACTAGCTGAAGGTTTTTTTATTGTTGTGGTCTATTTTTAAAAAAAGGCTCGTATACATAGTAGTACAAACTACCTTAGGAGGGAAAAGCATGCAGAAAATGCGATTCAAGCTTATCACAATGTTAGTATTTCTAGTATTTCTCTTAGCAGGGTGTGGTCTTTTTGGTAAAGATCAGCAAGAGACAATGCAGGAGATAGATCCACCACAAGACGTTACGTATTTAGAAGAAGGGCTCCCTGTTACATCAGAAGAAGGTACTGCCAATAATGTAGAAGGTACAGATGGTGGTGATGCTGCAGTAGAAGAAGCAAGCACATACCTTCGTGAGCTGTATTTAATTGATAAAAATGGATATGTTGTTCCTCAAACATTTGAGCTTCCTAAAGTAGAAGGTGTCGCTAAACAAGCGTTAGAGTACCTTGTTGCGAATGGGCCGGTTCAAGAATTACTACCGAATGGATTCAGAGCTGTTTTACCTCCTGACACCGTTATAAATGGTGTTAACATGGAGGAGGATGGTACGTTAGTTGTAGATTTTTCAAAAGAATTTACTGACTATGCACCAGAAGATGAAAAGCGTATTTTAGAGGCCTTAACATGGACATTAACACAGTTTGAACAAGTAGATAAAGTGCAAATTCAAATAAATGGATATGAACAAAATGTAATGCCAGTTAACCAAACTCCAATTGGAGAGAGCTATAGCAGAGCTAATGGAATAAACCTTGATTCATCACTTGTAGCAGATATTACGAATTCAAAGGCAGTGACCGTGTATTATTTAGGTCAAAATGAAGGCTCTATCTATTATGTACCTGTTACTAAAAGAGTGCAGGCGAATGAGGAGAATTTGTATACAGCTATCGTTAGTGAGCTAATAAATGGCCCTGCTTACGGATCTGGACTTTTAACAGAAATGAATGAACGTGCGAAGTTACTTTCAGACCCTTCTTATGAGAATGGGACACTTACATTGAATTTTGACGAGTCCATTTATGGTAGCTTCGGTGAGAGCATCTTAGCTAATTCAGTTATTGATACAATTGCTTTATCACTAATAGGCCAAATGGGCATTGAGCAAGTCTCACTTCAAGTGAACGGGTCTTCACAAGATTTAGTGGGAGAAAACGGTCAGTTGTTAACAGAACCAGTAGGTCGTCCGGAAAAAATTAACCCAGTTAGTTTTTAATGGAACATTTTTGATATACTATATAATGTAACGAAAAGAGGTAGATATATAATCTACCTCTTATTTCTTGTAACAATTTGTTTAAAGAGAGTGAGATTGATGCTACTTATTGTGAAAGTAGCCATCGGTAAGCTTTGCTTTTATATGAAGGAGGAATAAAAAGATGAGAGTAGATGGTCGCGAAAAGGATCAAGTAAGACCAATTACAATTGAAACTAATTATTTAAAACATCCTGAAGGCTCTGTGTTAATTTCGGTAGGAGATACAAAGGTAATATGTACAGCTACTATTGAAGATAAAGTCCCCCCTTTTATGAGAGGAGAAGGTAGAGGTTGGATCACAGCCGAATATTCTATGCTCCCTAGAGCTACAAATACACGTAATATTCGTGAATCATCAAAAGGAAAAGTGTCTGGACGTACGATGGAAATTCAACGATTAATTGGACGGGCATTACGTTCTATTGTTGATTTATCAGCCATTGGCGAACGAACAATCTGGATTGATTGCGATGTTATCCAGGCTGATGGAGGTACACGAACTGCATCAATTACAGGTGCCTTTGTAGCGATGGTAGAAGCAATTGATAAACATGCTAAGAATCATAATATGTCTAAATTTCCAGTAACGGATTTTTTAGCAGCAACTTCTGTTGGTTTGTTAGAGGGAACAGGAGAAGTACTTGACTTGAATTATGTGGAGGACTCTGCTGCCCTTGTTGATATGAATGTAGTTATGACAGGTAAAAGTGAATTAGTAGAAATACAAGGTACTGGTGAAGAAGCGACTTTTTCTCGCGAACAATTCAATACACTACTAGATTTAGCTGAAAAAGGTATTCATGATTTAATCGAGCTTCAGCATAGTGCTTTAGGAGAAATAGCTAAAAAAATAGGAAAATAAGTGTGTAAACGAGGAGAGAAAATGAAAAAGTTAATGGTTGCCACAACGAATGCGGGAAAAGTAAGAGAGATCGCAGCTATTTTAGAGTCAACAGGTATAAAAGTTACGTCGTTACTTGACCTAGATGAAAAAATAGATGTCGAAGAGACAGGATCGACATTTGTGGAAAATGCAGTATTAAAAGCAAAAACGATAGCAAAGCTATTGCAAGTACCTGTATTAGCAGATGATTCTGGTCTTGAAGTTGATGCACTTAATGGAGAGCCAGGTGTTTATTCAGCTAGATATGCTGGTGAAGGGAAAAATGATGAGGCAAACATACATAAAGTACTACAGCGACTAGAAGGTGTGTCGCTTCCTAACAGATCGGCAAGATTCAAGTGCGCTCTTGCTGTATATGAACCTGAACAAGATAAAACCATTATCGTTGAAGGTGCTTGTGAAGGAATTATTACAGAAAAGCCAGTGGGGAGTAACGGATTCGGATATGATCCGATATTTTTCATTGGAAAATTAGGAAGAACGATGGCACAATTAACAAAAGAAGAGAAGAACTCTATAAGTCATCGAGCAGATGCACTAAGAAAGCTACAACAAACTTGGACTGAAATAAGTTAATTTTAAGAGGTACTTTAGCAATTAAAGAGTAAGAGGGGATTCGTATGAAGCTTTTGATAACAAGTGATAGTCATGGTTGGCAGAAACAATTACTTGATATTAAAAAAAACCATGAAGATGTAACTGATCTGATTCATTGTGGAGACTCTGAGTTAGCGGCTGATACAGATGAATTAGTTGGCTACCAGGTTGTGCGAGGGAATTGCGATTATGATTCTGGTTTTCCAAATGATTTGATTACGGAATTTGCTGGATATAAAATTTACGTTACGCATGGACACTTATATAATGTTAAGATGTCTTTGCAAAACTTATTGTACCGTGCACAAGAAACTGGTGCAAAAATTGTATGCTTTGGCCATTCTCATATAGCTGGCAGTGAGATGATTGATAATGTTCTGTTTATCAACCCTGGAAGTATTCGTTTACCTAGAAAACGTCAAGAAGAAACGTATGCTATACTTGAAGTGGTGGCAAATAGCGTGACAGTTCGCTTTTATCAACTAAATGGTGTAGAAGTTGCTTCCCTTCGAGCTACATACACGCTATAATGAAAAAGTCGGTGTAAAAAACAATATTTACACCGACTTCATAAAAACCTGTTGACTTTACCTTGATATCTCGATATAATAACAATTGTCTCAAACGAGATATTAAAAAATATTATAAATATGTCCCAGTAGCTCAGCAGGATAGAGCAACGGCCTTCTAAGCCGTCGGTCGGGAGTTCGAATCTCTCCTGGGACGTACACTAAATTGGGTGCACAGCCCGTCAAATCAACCTTCTATATCGTTTAGTGAAATGGTCAGTATAACGGTCATGTAAGAAATTACACCGTTGTCGACTTACTCACTTTCGATGTAGGAGGTTTTTTTGTATGTATCAGAAAGTATATGTAAGATTACAAACAGCAAAACACATTATAATTCAATGTTAATCTTCAAGCCTCTATCAGTCCTCGCCAACTAGATTAAAGAGAAGACTTACAATTCAATAATTTTATTTTCCATTTTTACATATTTCCCTATTAAGAAAGAGTGAAGCATAAAAGCCTAACTATCAAGGTAATTTCAAAGCAAAAATGAAAGCGTTTTCTCGTAATTTGTGTTTATTTTGTAAAACGTTAGTATAAGTTATTAAGATTTCTCTAAAAATACATTTATAAAATGTATGGAGGTTTAAATAATGAAGAAATTGCTAAGTGTCATTTTGATTCTTATGTTAATGGTTGGATTAGTGGCTGGTTGTGCAACAGACAACACATCAGATACTAATAAAGATAACGATAACAACACAGGTAAAACACTGAAAATTTGGTCTTTCACAGATGAGTTAAAAGATCCTATCACAACTTTCGAAGAAAGAAACGGTGTGAAAGTTGAGTTAACGATTGTTCCCATTGCGGACTATCCTACGAAACTTAAGCCAGCTCTTGAAAGTGGCGTGGGTGCACCAGACGTATTTACAGGTGAAATTGCTTTCCTAAAGCAGTGGACAGATCGTGATTATTGGGTAAACCTTTCAGAAGAACCGTATAACGTAGATGAGTGGAGCGACGAATATATTCCTTATGTATTTGATTTAGGGAAAGATTCTGAAGGAAATGTTAAGGCGCTATCTTGGCAAACAACGCCAGGTGGTATTTTCTATCGTCGCAGTATTGCAAAGGATGTTCTTGGTACAGATGATCCAGCTGAAGTAGGAGAGCTGATATCTACTTGGGATGGAATGTTTGAGGTAGGAGAGAAATTAAAGCAAAATGGTTATCGTTTATTCCCAGATGAAGGGGCGATTCGTTGGTTTGCAAAAAGTGAAGATCCACAACCTTGGGTGAATGAGAATAATGAGTTAGTTATGACGCAAGCGAAGCTAGATTATTTTGATCATGCAAAGACACTACGTGAAAAAGATTATACAGCATTTGCTCCAGAATGGTCACCATCATGGTTTGCTTCAATGAATGGTCCAATTGCTTATAATGCAGGTTGGGAAGAAGTGAAGGAAGATGCTGCGAACAAAACAGAAGTATTCTCTTATGCATTACCGACATGGGGATTACACAGTGTGCTTAAGTTAAACGCTGAAGATACTGCTGGAGATTGGGCTGTAACAACGGGTCCGGCACCTTATTTTTGGGGTGGAACTTGGTTAGGCATCTATAGTGGATCTGAAAATAAGGAATTGGCTTGGGAATTTGTAAAGATGATGACTCATGATGAAGAGTTTTTAAAACAGTGGTCATTAGAAACGGGTGATGTTCTATCATATCTTCCTGTTACGAATGAAATTAAAGACGATTTCAGTGAACCTTTCTTAGGTGGACAAAATAATTACACGTTTTTCTTAGAACAAGCAAAAAAAATCGAGCCAGGAATTGTAACAAAATACGATCAGCAAATTGATACATTATTAGGTACAAAAGTTCTTGACTATGTAGATGGAAAGTTAACGAAAGAAGAAGCTATTGATGAGTTTTATAAAGCTGTAAAAAATGCATATCCAAATATTAAAACACCTGAGTAAACAAATAGATTTAATACAGAATGGGATAGGAACTTTCGCATTTCTATCCCTTTTTTTTTAGTGCTAAGAAAGAAGGGGTGCTTTATGAAGAAACTAGATTATAAAGGATATTATTTTATAACTCCCTTTTTTATAATCTTTCTTGTGTTTAACATTTATCCAATACTATTGACCTTTTATTACACGTTTACTAATTACGAAGGATACGGAAAGCCTGAACTTATTGGGTTTGCAAACTACAGTCGAATATTAACAGACGGTTATTTTTTAGAGGCATTTTTCAATACGTGGAAAATTTGGGGCTTAAATTTTATCCTTCAGTTAGGAATAGCTCTACTTTTAGCGTCTTTATTTGCCGATCTTCGGTTCAAAATAAAGGGTCTAGGATTTTTTAGGTCCATTTTTTACTTGCCGAACCTGATTACTATTAGCTCTGTTGCTATTCTCTTTAACATTATGTTGGATTGGCATTATGGAACAATTAATCAATTTTTACTGAAAATCGGTCTTATATCAGAGCCTATTAATTGGCTAAACCAGCCTTTCAGCGCACAAGTGGCGGTTGCGTTAATTTTAACGTGGATGTGGTTTGGTTATACATTTATCGTCTTAATGGCAGGAGTATCTGGTATATCTGAAGAGTATTATGAAGCGGCATTAATTGATGGGGCAACTAGGTGGCAAACATTTATTTATATTACGTTGCCTTTACTGAAGCCGATTATGTTATATGTCATGATTACATCTTTAATTGGTGGACTCCAATTGTTTGACTTACCGATGCTTATCACAGATGGTCTCGGGGCACCTGAAGGGTCTTTAAATACAATGGTGCTTTATCTTTATAATCAAGCATTTAGATACAACAACTATGGTTACGCTGCAACAATCGCCTATATGTTATTTTTAATAACGGTTGTTTTCTCAGCCATCACATTTAAATCAATGTATCGAGAAGCAAAAGTCACAAAAAAGTGAGGTTTTATGTTATGACCGAAAAAAAAAGCTTTAGTCTAATAATCATATATAGTCTCTTAATCCTTTTAGCGATAATTAGCATTATTCCTTTTTATATGATGTTAATAAATGCGACTCGGGACAATAAAGAAATCTTAATGGGATTTTCTTTTTTGCCGGGTAATCAATTACTTGAGAACTATAATACAATGATCAGCTATGTAAACATTTGGAATGGTTTTAAGAATAGTTTAATTGTATCTGTATCTGTAACTTTATTAAGTGGCTACTTTTCAGCGTTAACAGCCTTTGGGTTTGCAGTTTACAATTTTAAGGGTAAAAATCAACTATTTCTTTTTATGCTATTAATGATGATGGTGCCTGGCCAACTTGGTTTAATTGGCTTTTATGAATTAAATAAAGCGCTAGGAACGCTAGATTCTTTTATTCCTTTAATCGTTCCTACCATAGCCAGTCCATTTGTTGTGTTCTTCATAAGACAGTATCTTGCATCTACCTTGCATCCATCATTAATAGAAGCAGCGAGAATGGATGGAGCCAGTGAATTGAAAATCTTTCATTCCATAGCTTTGCCAATGATGATGCCAGCAGTGGCAACAATGTCGATTTTTACATTCATTGGTTCGTGGAATAACTATATTTTACCGTTAGTCGTGTTATTTTCACCAGAAAAATATACGTTGCCAGTATTGATGGGTTTCTTAAAAGGATCACAAGTCGCACAAAATCTAGGTGCTTTGTATCTGGGAATTGCCATTTCTGTCGTTCCTATTATGATCGCGTTCTTAATTTTCTCTAAATATATTATAAGTAGTATTTCAGCGGGATCGGTCAAAGGTTAGTAAAAAGGAATGTGTGAATGATGTCGGATTTTTTCTGAAAAATTTATTTTTGGTACGGCAACTTCTTCCTATCAAATTGAAGGAGCAGTCAGAGAAGGAGGCAGGACACCATTCATATGCGATACGTTCTCTAAAACTCCTGGGAAAGTGTTAAATGGGGACACAGGTGAGAGCTTGTGAACATTACTACCGTTATGAAGTAGATATAGAAATTATTAAAAGCTTAGGTGTCGATTCGTAATTTTATTTGCAAAATAACAAATTGATTCAAATTATTTAAGGTGAAGGTTGATTGCGATCTTCACCTTATTAGTTAAAATGTTCAAAAAGGTGGAATAAATGATGGCTGATAAAAAATACTCATTCGATCATAATAAAAGATTTGTTATAGAAGACTATGATAAGGCGAAGACTTTCTCCAGCTTTTTACCAGGTATTGCAGGTGTGAAAGGAATTCCTATGTGGACATTTTACGTGAACCGTGGACAAGGGATCTGTAGCTTTGGTGTAAAGGATAAGAACTCACCCATTATGGAATTTTCACCTGCCAATATCACATATAAAAATGTGTCAGTAAGTGGCTTTCGAACGTTTATTAAATTAAAGAATGAAAACCGGGTCATTGAACCATTTTCGCCATCGCCTCTTAACACAAAGATTAAAAGAACGATGTATGTTAGTGCGAATCAATTGACGATTGAAGAGGTAAACGAAGTAGAAAATCTTAAAGTGACCGTTGATTATTTTAACGTACCTGAAGCGAATTTTGCTGGGTTAGTACGCAAAGTGGAAATAACGAACATGACAGGTGAGGATAGAGAGGTTGAAGTGATTGATGGGATGCCAGAAATCTTACCTTATGGTGTGGAAAACGCAGCCTATAAAGAAGTTGGTAACCTATTAAGAAGCTGGATGGAAGTGTATAACCTAGATAATCAAATTCCATACTATCGTGTTCGATCAAGTATCGGAGATGAGGCGGAGGTTAGTGAGGTTACGAGTGGGCACTTCTACTTATCTTTTACAGATGAGGGTAAACGAGTTACCCCTATAGTTGATGCTGAATTAATATTTGGAGATGACCAATCTCTACAAAACCCTGAATACTTTATGAATTATTCCCTAGAAGAAATAACAGAGTTGCCTCAAGTAACTGCTAATAAAGTACCATGTGGTTTTACACCAACTAGTCGTACCATACGTGCTAATGAAACGATTACCATTAATACTATTATTGGACATGTATCTGACATTGAACAAATTCATAACCAAATAGAAAAGATTACTCAAATGACGTATATTAACGAAAAACAAAAACTAGCCAACGAGTTAATTAGAGATTTAACTAATACAATTGAAACCTCGACGTCATCTGTCATATTTGATGAATATTCTCGTCAAAGTTATCTTGATAATTTACTACGTGGTGGCTATCCTGTGATTTTGGAGAATGGAGGGGATGGCTTTGTTTATCATCTATTCTCAAGAAAGCATGGAGATTTAGAGAGAGATTATAACTTTTTCTCCATTGCTCCTGAATACTATTCACAAGGTAATGGTAATTTCCGCGATGCCAATCAAAACAGAAGAAATGATATTTACTTCAATCCAAAAGTGGGTAGTTTTAATGTTAAGATGTTTATGAGTTTAATTCAAGCAGACGGTTATAACCCGTTATCTGTAGAAGGATGCTCCTTCTCTACTAAGAATGGGAATGAAGCGGAAGTAACAAAACTAATCGAACGCTATGTGAAAAGTAATAAGTCTGAAATTGCCCAAATGCTACAATCGAAATTTACGCCAGGAAAAATAGTTAATTTTTTATCTAACGAAAACGTACAAGTGACGATAAGCGAAGATGAATTTCTAACTGAAGTGTTAAAGCTCTCAGAGCAAAATATTGAAGCTGGTTTTGGAGAGGGCTTTTGGATTGATCATTGGACATATAACTTAGATTTAGTGGAAAGTTATTTGGATATATATCCTGAAAAGCTTGAAGATTTTCTGTTTCAAGATAAGAGTTATAGGTTCTTTGATAGTCCTGTTTATGTATTACCAAGAAGTGAAAAGTATGTACTTTCAAAAGGGAAAGTTAGACAATATGGCTCGATACTTGAAGATGAGGAGAAAATGCAGAAGCTAGGCATATCATTAAATGATACTAATTGGCTAAAAGATAGATTAGGCAACATATATGAAACTAATTTATTCGTTAAATTACTATCATTGTCTTTAAACAAATTTGCTACGTTAGATCCGTTTGGAATGGGTATTGAAATGGAAGCTAATAAACCAGGTTGGAATGATGCAATGAATGGTCTCCCTGGAATATTTGGATCAGGAATGAGTGAGACGTTTGAGTTGAAAAGGATTGTTAAATTTATCCTTTCTGCGATTGATCAGGTAAAAAATCAAACTGTTGACCTTCCTGGCGAAATTCACACTTTTATGAATAAAATAAACGAAATTATAAATGAATTTAGTAATGGTAAAATCAGCGATTTTGATTATTGGGATGCTATTTCCTATGCGAGAGAATCATACCGAGAGCATATAAGGTTTGGTATCGATGGAAGAGAAGAACAAGCTACTCTAAGTGAAATAAAGGATTTACTTGAAAAGCTCCTTTGGAAATTGAATATTGGAATAGAAAAGGCAAAAGAACTGGGAAATGGACTTTATCCTACTTACTTTTCTTATGAAGCCGTAAAATATGAGGTAGTAAATGATGAACATGGAAATCAAGTAATAAGTCATTATGGCTTACCAAAAGTAAAGATAAAAGAATTTAATGCTACTGTACTTCCTTATTTTTTAGAGGGGCCTGCCCGCTTCTTTAAAACAAGTCAAGACATTGAAAGTGCAAGAGAACAATATAAAGCTATAAAAGAATCTGATTTATATGATAAAAAAATTAGCATGTATAAAACATCTGTAAGCTTAGAGAGTCAATCATTTGAAATAGGTAGAATAAAGGCTTTTACCCCAGGATGGCTAGAACGGGAATCAGTCTTTTTGCACATGTCATATAAATATTTACTAAGTCTGTTAAAATCGGGCTTACACGATGAATTCTTTCATGAAATGAAAACATCACTCGTTCCGTTTATTGACCCAGACATGTATGGAAGAAGTGTTCTTGAAAATTCATCTTTTATCGCAAGTTCCGTCAATCCTGACCCGTCTACTCATGGAAGGGGATATGTTGCTCGATTAAGTGGTTCAACGGCTGAATTTTTAAGCATGTGGACGTATATGATGATTGGTAAACAGCCTTTCAAAGTGGAAGATGGTTTGCTAACTCTGTCATTTGCACCAATTCTTCCTGGATGGTTATTTAATGAAGATGGTATGTTAACTTTTAAATTTCTTGGACATACAAAAGTAGTTTATCATAATGAAAAAAGAACGAACACATACGGAATTGGTGAACCGAAAGTTAATTTCTACATTTTACATGACCATGATGGGTGTAAGAAGAAAGTGGAAGACCACAAAATTCGTGGAGAAGATGCTTATGGTGTTAGAAATGGTAGTTATATAAAGGTAGAAGTGTTTTTACACTAAACTTATTATCATTTATTAAAAAATGATATTGGATAATAATAAATAATGGATTATAAGTATTTATACGATTAGACTATGTATTTTTGAGATAGACATGTGACTGTTATACTAAATCGTAACATTCGTCATACAAGTTAATAGAGCAACGGTCTTCTAAGCGTATTTTTGGCAGTTCGAATCTCTTTTGTTACCGAATATGGGTTGCAAAACCCGGTAACTAAAACCTTCTAAGACACTTATATGTCTTAGGAGGTTTTTTGTGTTAGAAAAACAATGTGACTAAACGGACTTTTTATCATGAAACAAGATGTCGATATAGCAGTAAGGATAATGAAACCCTCATTGTGAGCATGTGGGTGTAACTAGTGAATGAAGGGTTATAATTTCACTTCCACTGAAGCCTAACGTGTCATGAAAAAATTCAAAAATTTTTAAAAAACAATATACGTTGTCATAGCAATATTGTAAGCGGATACAATATGTTCGATTAATCAAAATAGTCAAATAATTCTAATAAATAGTATTGACTGTTAATGGAAATAAGCGTAAGATAATCTTCAAATAAAAAAAGACGAGAGCTTGTGTAGGAGGGAGTTTCCACTAACTAGAACTTAAATACTAGATACCATAAACATACATCCAAAACACAAAGACATGTGAATGGTTTGCAATTTTTTATACGTTTGCTTTTTAACCGTTTAAAGCTTTTTATGGTTAAAGAAAAGGGGAGTGTATTAATGAACAATGAACAATGGGTGTATGTAAATGATTCATTTGTTCGAAAAGAGGATGCCAAAATATCCGTATATGATCATGGGTTTCTATACGGTGATGGTGTGTTTGAAGGTATACGTGTATATAGCGGGAATGTGTATAAAATGCAAGATCATATAGAACGATTATACCATTCAGCCAAAGCGATTTTGCTTACCATTCCTTTTTCAAAAGATGAAATGACTGAGTTGATTATTGAAGCCGTTCGCAGAAACAACTACGAAGATGCATATATACGTGTCGTTGTATCACGTGGGGTGGGGGATTTAGGGTTAGATCCTTATAATTGCAAAAAAGCGCAAGTAATTATTATCGTTGAACAGTTAGCGATCTTTCCAAAGCATTTGTACGAAACGGGCATTGATATTGTAACCGTTGCGACAAGGCGGAATCGACCTGATGTATTAAGTCCAAAAATAAAATCACTTAATTACTTAAATAACGTACTTGTTAAAATTGAGGCTCACCTTGCAAACGTGAACGAAGCGTTAATGTTGAATGATCAAGGTTACGTTGCCGAGGGGTCTGCTGACAATGTGTTCATAGTCAAAGGAGAGCAGCTTATTACGCCGCCTACTTATGTTGGAGCACTAGAGGGTATTACTCGCAATGCAATCATAGAAATGGCCATGGATCTTGGATTCGATGTAAAGGAGGAACCATTTACTAGATACGATGTTTACACGGCAGACGAAGTATTTTTAACAGGTACAGCTGCAGAGGTTATAGCCGTTGTAAAGGTTGATGGTCGTGGAATTGGTGAAGGAGTTCCAGGTAAATATACACAAATCCTATTAAAAGAATTCCGCAAGCGTGTGTGTATGGATGGTGTGCAAGTGTATGACAGAGAGCAGTCGAATGCTGTGTAACAACAACTAAGTCTATTAGTGTAATTAAAAAACTGAATAATCAAAAAACATTGACGAGAACAAGTAGTTTACGATCGCGATATCTACAGAGAGCCGGGTTGCTGGAAGCCGGTGGTATTATCGTAAATGAACTCCTCTCTGAGTGTTTGCTTGAACTTAAGTAAAGCAAACCGGGTGTACATATTATGCACTCGTTATTAAAACGAACGTAACTAAACGTTCCTGAGGTGATGCTAGATAATGGCATCATGAAGAAGGGTGGTACCGTGAAAAGTGAGTAAAGTCTTTTCACCCCTTCAACCTATGAGTTATTTGGGTTGAATGTAGGGGTGGGAGGACTTTTTTTACTGTATAAGATTTTTAATCGTTTCTACCTTGGTAAGTGATTAGTTTCAGGCGTTACGAAGTCAAGGACCTAAAAAGAGTAAAGCGCCTGTTATACTTGAATGCTATTAATTACAAGAAAAATATGAAGGAGGACCAAAATGGAGGCCAAACTCAAGCTTGGAAAGGAAGCTTTGAAAAGCAACGAAAAGATGAGCGGAGCAAGAATGCTATTAGAAGCATTGAAGCGAGAAGGAGTTGAAGTGATTTTTGGTTACCCAGGAGGAGCAGTTCTTCCGATTTACAACGAAATTTATGATTTTGGCATTCAACATGTATTAACAAGACATGAACAGGGTGGCATCCATGCAGCAGAAGGGTATGCTCGAGTGTCAGGGAAGCCGGGTGTTGTTATTGTCACGAGTGGCCCTGGGGCCACAAATATTGTGACTGGTTTAGCAGATGCTATGATTGATTCTCTTCCACTCGTAGTGTTCACTGGGCAAGTGGCTACCTCAGTCATTGGGTCAGATGCCTTTCAAGAGGCAGATGTGATGGGAATAACTATGCCTATCACAAAGCACAGTTATCAAGTGCGAGATGTAGCAGATTTACCAAGGATCATTAAGGAAGCCTTTCATATTGCTACTACTGGTCGACCTGGTCCGGTGTTAATAGATATACCAAAAGACATGGCGGTTGCGGAAGCGGCATTTGATTATGAGCAAGAGGTTAATCTGCCAGGATATCAGCCGACAGTGCAACCGAATCATTTGCAAATTCGCAAGCTAGTGGAGGCAGTTAGTAAAGCTAAGAAGCCTGTGATTTTAGCAGGCGCGGGCGTATTACATGCGAAAGCTCATAACGAACTGATAGCCTACAGTGAACAACAGAAAATCCCGGTTATTCATACATTGTTGGGCCTGGGTGCAATGCCTGCTAATCACCCTTTATTTTTAGGTATGGCAGGCATGCATGGTTGTTATGCAGCCAATATGGCTTTATATGAGTGTGACTTGCTCATTAGTGTGGGAGCGAGATTTGATGATAGGGTTACAGGCAACTTAGCTCACTTTGCTAAAAAAGCTACTGTTGCACATATAGATATTGATCCAGCTGAAATTGGAAAAAACATTCAGACTCATATTCCAGTTGTTAGTGACGCTAAGGAAGCAATGCAAGCATTATTGCATCAAAACGGCAAGGCAGGCGATACAGAAGAGTGGCACGATCAGTTGGATAATTGGAAGGAAGAATATCCGTTAGCGTATTCGAAGGGGGAAGCTACAGATATAAAGCCACAGAGATTAGTAGAAGCTCTACATGAAGTGACAGATGGTGATGCGGTTGTAACTACAGATGTTGGTCAGCATCAAATGTGGGCAGCGCAGTATTACAAATTAAACAAACCTAATCGCTGGGTAACGTCAGGAGGACTAGGAACGATGGGCTTTGGCCTTCCTGCAGCGATTGGAGCTCAGTTAGCGGAACCAAAAGCGACTGTTGTATCTATTATAGGGGATGCAGGCTTTCAAATGACGCTACAAGAGCTTTCAGTCATTCAAGAGTTAAATTTACCTATTAAAATCGTAATCTTGAATAACCAATCATTAGGAATGGTCCGACAGTGGCAAGAAATATTTTATAAGGAAAGATACTCACAGTCTATTTTAACTAATCAGCCTGATTATCTAAAGCTAGCGGAGGCTTACAGAATTAGGGGATTTGAAGCGAAAACTGAATCTGAGCTTCAAGCAGCTTTAGCAGAAGCTTTTGCTCATCCAGGTCCAACCTTATTAAATATTGTAGTAACATCAAATGAAAATGTATATCCGATGGTAGCACCTGGCAAGGGGTTACATGAAATGGTGGGTGTTAAGCCGTGAAAAGAATTATAAATATGACAGTTCACAATAGACCAGGTGTTTTAAATAGAATCACCGGTTTATTCACAAAACGCAATTACAATATAGAAAGTATTTCCGTAGGTCATTCAGAGTTTGAAGGAGTATCACGTATGACGTTTGTTGTGAACGTGGAAGATTTAAGTACGATCGAACAAATTACTAAACAATTAAACAAGCAAATAGATGTACTAAAAGTTAATGATATTACAGATCAATCAACCGTAGAGCGGGAGTTAGCGTTAATAAAGGTTGTGTCAGCACCGGCGACTCGAAACGAAATTAACGGCTTAATTGAACCTTTTCGGGCATCTATTATTGATGTAAGCAAAGACAGCTTAGTTATTCAAGTAACTGGTCAATCTGATAAGGTAGAGGCTCTTATAGAACTTTTAAAACCGTATGGCATACGTGAGATTGCAAGAACAGGTACGATCGCTTTTACTCGTGGTTCACAAAAGGCCATTTCGCAAATGAAGAACATATCTATTTTGTAAATAGTAGGAAAGTATTTATGAAGAAACTCAAAAATATAACAAATAAAGGAGAGAATTTTCATGACAAAGGTATATTATAACGGGGATGCTAACGAGGCAGTTTTAACAAATAAAACAGTAGCGGTAATCGGGTATGGTTCTCAAGGGCATGCTCATGCTCTGAATATGAAAGAGAGTGGCGTTAATGTAATTGTTGGGTTGCGACCAGGAAAATCATGGGACCAAGCGCAAGCCGATGGCTTTAATGTCATGACAGTACGCGAAGCGAGTGAGCAAGCAGATGTAATTATGATTTTATTACCAGATGAGTATCAACCAGTCGTTTTTAATGAGGAAATTGCTCCTGCGCTTCAACCAGGAAATGCGTTAGCATTTGCGCATGGTTTTAATATTCATTTTAGTCAAATTGTGCCTCCGGCTTTTGTTGATGTATTTTTAGTAGCACCAAAAGGGCCAGGACATTTAGTGAGACGTACGTATACGGAAGGGGCAGGTGTACCAGCACTTATTGCGGTTGAGCAGGATGTAAGTGGCGAAGCTAAGGAGGTCGCACTTGCTTATGCGAAGGCAATTGGATCTGCGCGTGCAGGTGTATTAGAAACAACGTTCCAAGAGGAGACAGAAACTGATTTATTTGGAGAGCAGGCTGTTCTTTGCGGAGGATTAACTTCATTGGTTAAGGCGGGCTTTGAAACGTTAGTAGAAGCAGGGTATCAACCAGAAGTAGCTTATTTTGAATGTTTACATGAACTAAAGCTTATTGTTGATTTAATGTACGAAGGCGGTATGGCTGGTATGCGCTATTCTATTTCAGACACAGCGCAATGGGGTGACTTTGTATCAGGTCCGCGTGTTGTCAACGAATCGGTTAAGGCTGAGATGAAAAATGTTTTAACAGATATTCAAACAGGTAAATTTGCAAAAGGTTGGATTCTAGAAAATCAAGCAAACCGTCCAGAATTCAATGCTATTAATAAGCGTGAAAGTCAACATCAAATTGAAATTGTAGGAGAAAAGCTTCGTGAGATGATGCCATTTGTCAAACAAAAGCAACAAAAAGCGGTGGTCACGAGTGCGAAAAATTAGCATATTTGATACAACGTTGCGAGATGGTGAGCAATCAGCAGGTGTAAACCTAAATTTTATCGAAAAAATGGAGATTGCTAGACAGCTAGAACGACTTGGAGTGGATATTATTGAAGCTGGTTTTCCTGCCTCTTCAGAAGGGGACTTTCAATCTGTGCAGGCTATTGCTAATACAATAAAAGGGTGCTCTGTAACAGGCTTATCAAGGTCTGTTCAATCGGATATTGATTCAGCTTGGCAAGCTCTAAAAAGGGGTGCTGAGCCTCGCTTACATGTGTTTATTGCCACATCACCGATTCATATGAAATATAAGCTCAGACAAACACCAGAGCAGGTAATTGAGTCAGCTGTTCAAGCTGTTCGCTATGCTAAAAAGTTCTTTCCTATTGTACAGTGGTCTGCCGAGGATGCTTGCCGCAGTGACTTAGCTTTTTTATCAACTATTATAGAAGCTGTCATTGATGCAGGGGCTTCGGTCATAAATATTCCTGATACGGTAGGGTATATCACACCGAAAGAGTACGGAGATATTTTCCAACATCTATTTAACAATGTTCCTAATATTGCGGAAGCAAGCTTATCTGCCCATTGTCATGATGATTTAGGAATGGCTGTTGCAAACTCATTAGCTGCTGTCGAGAATGGTGTTTCACAAATTGAAGGAACTATTAACGGGATTGGAGAACGAGCGGGCAACGCGGCTTTAGAGGAAGTTGCTGTCGCGCTGCATATACGAAAAGACTATTATAATGCAGAAACGTCTTTAGCACTAAAGGAAATAAAACGAACTAGTGATTTAGTCTCTAGATTAACGGGTATGGTTGTCCCTGCTAATAAAGCGGTTGTTGGGAATAATGCCTTTGCTCATGAGTCAGGTATTCATCAAGATGGTGTGTTGAAGGAAAAAACAACGTACGAAATCATTTCGCCAGAGCTCGTTGGGGTTGCTACAAATGCCCTTGTTCTTGGGAAGCATTCAGGGCGCCATGCTTTTAAAAAGAGAATCGACGAGCTTGGTTTTCAAGTATCAGACGAAGAAGTGGCATCTTTGTTTAAACAGTTTAAAGATTTAGCAGATAAAAAGAAGGATGTAACCGAGGAGGATTTAGTGGCGCTCATACTCGGCGAAAAGCTTGCGAATTACTCCGCAGTATATTCTTTACAATCTATTCAAGTGCAATACGGTACAAATCACATACCGACAGCTACTATAACTTTAAAGGATGTACACGGTGAACTACAACAGGATGCGGCAAC
Organism: Bacillus sp. HMF5848; assembly: GCF_003944835.1. Classification (GTDB taxonomy): domain Bacteria; phylum Bacillota; class Bacilli; order Bacillales; family HMF5848; genus HMF5848. The sequence goes on along the minus strand of NZ_RWIV01000001.1, from coordinate 3,092,091 downwards.
AGGAGCCGGTAGTGTCGAGGCTATATATAACACATTAGAACGAATGATTGATGCAGATGTGAAGCTTCTAGATTACAGGCTGCAATCTGTATCTGGTGGCCGTGATGCTCTTGCTCAAGTGTATGTGAAAATGACGTTTGATGGGAAAGAAACAAGTGGGCGAGGAATTGCACAAGATGTCCTTGAAGCGTCAGCGAAGGCTTATATAAATGCAATTAATAGAGTCTTATATATGAAAAAAGCAGCATTAATGAAAAAAGAACTAGCCTTGTAAAACCCCATAAGAGGGTGTTCTAAGCGAGCTTTAGCTGCGAAGGGGAAAACTAAAAAAATGGAGGGGACGTTGGTGAATAAATCGATTGCGGTATTAGCAGGGGATGGAATTGGTCCGGAAATTACAAGAGGTGCTATCGAAGTATTAAAAGTTGTTGGCGAGCGCTATGGGCACAAATTTGAATTTCATCAAGGGCTGATAGGTGGTGCTGCAATTGATCAAACAGGCACACCACTCCCTGAGGAAACATTAAACATATGTAAAAAAAGCGATGCTATTTTGCTAGGAGCAGTGGGAGGCCCGAAGTGGGATAAAAATCAAAGTCATCTTCGTCCGGAAACAGGTTTATTACAGCTTAGAAAAAAACTAGAGTTGTATGCAAATCTACGTCCCGTGCAAGTGTTTAAGAGCTTACGAGATGCGTCACCTATTCGTGCAGATCTTATTCAAGACGTTGATTTAATGATTGTGCGTGAATTAACTGGTGGACTGTATTTTGGCACTCCGAAAGGGCGATCTATTCAAAATGGTGTGGAAACGGCTGTTGATACGTTATTTTATGAAAAATCTGAGATGGAACGTATCGTTAAAAAAGCATTTGAACTAGCACAGAGTAGGAGCAAGAAGGTTACCTCAGTTGATAAAGCGAATGTGTTGGAATCAAGTCGAATGTGGCGGGAAGTAGCAGAAAATGTAAGTAAGGAGTTCCCTGATGTAAAGCTAGAGCATATGCTCGTGGATAATGCTGCCATGCAGTTAATACGAGACCCTAAACAATTTGATGTGGTTGTTACAGAAAATATGTTTGGTGATATATTAAGCGATGAAGCTTCTATGCTGACAGGTTCATTGGGTATGCTGCCATCTGCAAGCTTATCTATGTCTGGTTTGCACTTGTATGAGCCAATACATGGTTCAGCTCCAGATATCGCTGGAGCGGGCAAGGCTAATCCGATAGCAACGATTTTGTCTGTCGCGATGATGCTTCGAATGTCTTTTAACATGGATAAAGAGGCTGAGGCTGTTGAGAGGGCTGTCAATGATGTACTTGATGCGGGTTTCCGTACAGCTGATATAGCAGATGGAGAAAAATGTATTACAACAAATGAAATGATTCATGAGATAAAAGCGGAGATAGCAGGAACAGGTATGATTTCCAGCATAATGGCTATTTATGCATAAAACAAACTCAACAGAAGGAAAGGAAGTAAACTCTTCCTTTCCGTTTTTTTAAACTATTATATTACAGCCGATCCAAGTTACTCGAAAGGGCTTGGAATTACGCGAGTATAAATTACAAGAATAGCCCTTACAATTGCAGTAATTACGTCTTCTATTATTTGTTAATGAAAGGTGGACAGCTGATGACAAATAAAAAAACTATTATCGAAAAAATATGGGAACAGCACATTGTGTACCGTGATGAGGGGAAGCCAGATCTTTTATACATTGATTTACATTTAGTCCATGAGGTTACATCTCCACAAGCATTTGAAGGCATACGTTTGAAGAATCGTACAGTTAGAAGACCAGATTTGACTTTTGCTACAATGGACCACAACGTACCAACTGTGGACCGCTTTAACATTCATGATGAGATTGCTAAAAAGCAGCTTACGACGTTAGCTGATAATTGTCAGCAATTTGATATTGAGTTAGCCGATTTAAATAGTGAGCACCAAGGAATTGTGCATGTTATAGGCCCTGAGCTAGGTTTAACTCAACCAGGAAAGACGATTGTATGTGGTGATAGCCATACGTCTACACACGGTGCGTTTGGTGCGTTAGCATTCGGCATTGGTACGAGTGAAGTAGAACATGTACTAGCGACTCAAACGTTGTGGCAGCATCGTCCTAAAACGTTGGAGGTTAGAGTTACAGGTACCCTTGCACCGGGAGTAACTGCTAAAGACGTAATTTTGGCTTTCATCCGAAAATATGGTGTTGATTTTGGTACGGGCTACGTCATTGAATATACAGGAGAGGTCATTCGCAATATGAGTATGGAGGAACGAATGACAATTTGTAATATGTCTATTGAAGCAGGAGCGCGTGCTGGATTAGTTAGTCCGGATGACACAACATTTGCGTACTTGCAAGGGAGAAAACACGTTCCACAAGGTGAGAAATTTCAGCAAGCGGTAGCTAAATGGCGTCAGTTGGCAACTGATGAAGGATCTGTTTACGATAAATCTGTTGTTCTAAATGGCGAGGAGATTGTTCCGACAGTTACTTGGGGAACTAATCCAGGCATGAGTGTAGGTGTGGATGAGGTTGTTCCGTATGTTGAAAGTTTTACAATGGAAACTAGTAGAAGAGCAGCTGAACAAGCATTACAATACATGGGCTTACAGCCAGGTACAAAGATAACAGACATTCCTATACAACATGTATTTATTGGTTCTTGTACGAATTCTAGAATTTCTGATTTACGGGAAGCAGCCCACATTGTACAAGGACAAAAGGTAGCCAATGGAGTTCGAGCGCTGGTAGTACCGGGTTCTCAGAACGTACGAAAACAAGCTGAAGAGGAGGGGCTAGCTCGTATTTTTATAGAGGCAGGATTTGAATGGCGTGAGGCAGGCTGCAGTATGTGTTTAAGTATGAACCCAGACCGTGTACCTGAAGGAGAACGTTGTGCATCCACTTCTAATAGAAACTTTGAAGGGCGTCAAGGTAGAGGTGCAAGGACACATTTGGTGAGTCCAGCTATGGCGGCGGCGGCAGCCATTCATGGGTATTTTGTAGATGTGAGAAAGATACAAAGCTATGTAGGAGCTACACAATCATAAGGAAGGAGGCTTACGATGCAGCCATTTCGTAAATACAAAGGAAAAGTAGCAGGATTAGACCGTGTTAATGTTGATACCGATCAAATTATTCCGAAGCAGTTTTTAAAAAGAATTGAACGTACAGGCTTCGGACAGTTTTTATTTTATGACTGGCGCTATAAACAAGAGGATGTTATAAATGAAGATTTCGAATTAAATCGACCTGAGAATGCTGGTTCTAGTATACTGATAGCAAATGATAATTTCGGTTGTGGATCGTCAAGGGAGCATGCACCTTGGGCTTTATATGACTATGGCTTTAAAGTTGTAATAGCTCCAAGCTTCGCTGATATTTTTTACAGCAACTGCTTGAAAAATGGTTTATTACCCATTCGCTTGTCAAAAGAAGCGGTGAATGAGTTGCTAGAAAAGGCAAAGAACGCTGATTATGAGTTAGTAGTTGATCTGCCACAGCAGACAGTTCAAGATGAGCAAGGCTTTAGTTGTACATTTGAAATTGATAACTACTGGAAGGGAATGCTCGTAAATGGCTGGGATGAGATCGATGTTACGCTGAAATATGATGCATTCATAAATGAATATGAACTACAGCATTAAAGCCGGTATTTCCGGCTTTTTTTGTGGAATCTATCATTAAAAGGTTGTAAACTCAATTTATTTTTAATACTAATCAAGCCGAAGTAAGGTGAGAGAGAGAAGGAAGTAACATAATTTAAAATAAAAATAGTTTATAGCATAAAAGGATTGGCTATTCTTTTTGATAAGATATTGTTTTTGGAACGGAATTCCTCTTTTTAGGCAAAACCTTGTTTTATTTGGGAATCATTGCTAAACTTTTGTTAATTGATTGAAGGAATGATGTGTATGAAAAGGAAGCAAAAAGATAAGGTTGTTCCGATACCTGGATTAGTAGATAGATTGTTAAAACAAGGATTAGAAGCGGTTGAAAATAAGAAGTATAGAGATGCTTATCCACTGCTTTTACAAGTGAAAACATTTGATGAGACATCAATCGATGCTGAAATTGGAATTATTATATGCTTAATAGAGCTTGGAGAATTAAAAGAAGCAAAAGTACGATGTAAGGAATTATTAAAAAAGGGTGAAGGTGATTACTTTCAAATCTTCCAAATATACGCTACTATATTGCTTCAGTTACACGAATATAACGAACTTATTTCCGCTGTTGAAGGTCTTTTGGAGGAGCAGAATGTCCCATTAGTTAATAGAGACAATCTATTTAAAATGCTAGAGTTTTCTAAAAGAATGCGTACATTTAATGATTCACAGGAGGAGGAAAATCAAAAAATTGATATATCCTCTTCCCCGCAGGCAAATGTAAAGGAACTTCTTCACCATAATGATCTTAAAGAACAGTGGTCGGCGTTACAAACATTAAAGCACCGTAATATACAGCCTCATCTTTCTGTATTAGAGGAGTTTCTGTTAAAAGGTGATCGTCATCCTGTTTTAAAAAGTCTAGCAGTACATGTGTTAATGGAGCACAACATTACTAAACCAATAAAGGTTGTGAAATTTGATAAAGAAACCACCATTGTACCAAGTGCGATAAATGAGATAGAGAGTGAGGAATTCACTAACAAAATACTAGAATGTCTCGATAGTGAAATTGGACAAGACAATCCGACTTTATTTGAAGCCCTAAAGGAGCTGTGGATTCGTTTCCAATATGTAATCTTTCCTTTTAAGCCTGATCCTGACGAGCCAGAGATATGGTCTGCCGCGTTACATATAGTAGGAGCTAAGATGTTTGGTGACACTTTAGCGCACAAAAGATATACCTCACTATCTCAAGAAGATTTAGAAAGAGCTTGTGAACAAATAGAGATGATAGAAAAAATTTCATTTGTATAAAATCGACTAATTGTTTGAAACAAAAACGTTGTATGCTATAATGTAGTGGTTGTATATATGTATAGTACATATGTTTGAACTAACTCATTTTCAATAATATAGTTGAGAAATGTAGAAACACAAATAGATGTTGGAGGGAAATAAGCAAATGACTGCAAAATGGGAAAAGCTTGAAGGTAATGAAGGTGTTTTAACGATTGAAGTTGACGCTAGCATAGTAAACGAAGGATTAGATAAAGCTTTCAAAAAAGTAGTAAAACAAGTGAATGTTCCAGGATTCCGTAAAGGTAAAATGCCTAGACCAATCTTTGAAAAACGCTTTGGTGTAGAATCTTTATACCAAGATGCACTTGATTTTATTTTACCAGAAGCTTATTCAAATGCTGTACAAGAGACTGGTATCTTCCCAGTAGATCGTCCGGAGATTGATATTGAGCAAATGGAATCAGGTAAAAACCTTATTTTTACAGCAAAAGTAATTGTGAAGCCTGAAGTAGCTTTAGGTGATTACAAAGGTCTTGAAGTAGAAGCTATCGATACAACTGTAACTGATGAAGATGTTGATAATGAGCTTAAAGGCTTCCAAGAGCGTCAAGCAGAGTTAGTTGTTAGAGAAGAAGGTGCTGTAGAGACTGGCGATACAGTAGTTATGGATTTTGAAGGATTTGTAGATGGTGAAGCGTTTGAAGGTGGAGCATCTGAAAACTATTCATTAGAAATCGGTTCAGGTCAATTCATCCCAGGTTTTGAAGACCAATTAGTTGGACTTGCGACTGGTGACGAGAAGGAAGTAGAAGTAACGTTCCCTGAAGAGTACCACTCTGAGGAACTTGCTGGTAAACCTGCTGTATTTAAAGTGAAAATCCATGAAATCAAAACGAAAACTCTTCCTGAGCTTGATGATGAGCTAGCAAAAGACATCGATGATAGCGTTGAAACGTTAGAAGAATTAAAAACAAAAACTCGTGAGCGTTTAGAGTCACAAAAGAAACAAGATGCTGATAACCAGCTTCGTGACGCATTAGTAGAAAAGGCTACTGAAAACGCAACAGTTGATATTCCAGAAGCTATGATTAATACTGAAATTGAGCAAATGCTTCAACAATTCGAGCAACGTTTAAGTCAACAAGGTTTAAACCTTGAGTTATACTACCAGTTCTCAGGTCAAGATGAGGAAGCTCTACGCGAGCAAATGAAAGCAGATGCACAAACTCGCGTAAAAGCTAACTTAGTGCTGGAAGCTATTGCTTCAGCTGAGAATATCGAAGTAACAGATGAAGATGTTCAAGCTGAAATCGATAAGCTAGCAGAAATGTACCAACGCCCTGCAGATGAGATTAAAAAGCTTCTTGGTTCAATTGAAGGACTAAAAGAAGATTTAAAAATTCAAAAAGCAGTCGAATTACTTGTAGAAAATAGCAAAACTGTTGCATAATAATAATATAAACTACAAACAAGGCGCGACATGCTCGTGCCTTGTTTTATACCCAATTATTTGGGGAACACTATTTTATAATGCATGGACCCGCCACTTTTTTGTACATAATAGCAAGGAACAAGTGTTACAGTTAGTAGTACAACCACTTTTTGTGTTACGATGAAATACATAACCTTTTTTGGGTCGAATGCATTGCTTATGTTTAGCAAGGAATATAGAGAGAATAATTTTAAGGGGTGAAACAATGTTTAAATTTAATGATGAAAAAGGTCAATTAAAGTGCTCCTTCTGTGGAAAGACACAAGACCAAGTTCGTAAGCTTGTAGCAGGTCCCGGCGTATATATATGCGATGAGTGTATAGAACTATGTACAGAAATTGTTGAAGAAGAATTAGGCACAGAAGAAGAAGTTGAATTTAAAGATGTTCCAAAGCCTAAGGAAATTCAAAATATTCTCGAGGAATATGTCATCGGCCAAGATGCTGCAAAAAAATCATTAGCTGTTGCTGTTTATAATCATTATAAGCGGATCAACTCAAATAGTAAGATAGATGACGTTGAGCTTTCTAAAAGTAATATTGCTATGATTGGACCGACAGGTAGTGGTAAAACGTTATTAGCACAAACTTTAGCTCGTATTTTGAATGTGCCGTTTGCTATTGCAGATGCGACTTCATTAACAGAAGCGGGATACGTTGGCGAGGATGTTGAAAATATCTTACTTAAGCTTATCCAAGCAGCTGATTACGATGTAGAACGTGCTGAAAAAGGTATTATTTACATTGATGAAATCGACAAAATTGCACGCAAGTCTGAAAATCCATCTATTACACGTGATGTTTCAGGTGAAGGTGTGCAGCAAGCCTTACTTAAAATTCTTGAGGGGACTGTCGCAAGTGTACCTCCACAAGGCGGACGTAAGCACCCGCATCAAGAATTTATTCAAATTGATACAACAAACATACTATTTATTTGTGGTGGGGCGTTCGATGGTATTGAACAAATCATTAAACGTCGTTTAGGTAAAAAAGTAATAGGTTTTGGCGCAGAAAGTAAGCAAGAGGTAAATGAAGACAACTTACTATTGAAGGTTTTACCTGAAGATTTACTTCGCTTCGGCTTAATCCCTGAATTCATCGGGCGTCTACCTGTTATTGCAAGCTTACAACAGCTTGATGAAGCAGCATTAGTAGAAATTTTAACAAAACCGAAAAATGCTCTCGTTAAGCAGTTCCAAAAAATGCTTGATCTTGATGATGTTGAACTTGAGTTCGAGGAAGACGCATTACGTGAAATTGCAAAAAAAGCGATGGAACGTAAAACAGGAGCTCGTGGTCTTCGTTCAATCATCGAAGGTATTATGCTTGATGTAATGTTCGAACTACCTTCTCGTGATGATGTTGTTAAATGTGTCATCACGCCAGAGACAGTTCTTGAGAACACAACACCAAAGTTGTTTTTGAAAGACGGTTCATTGCTAAAAAATGATGAAAAATCTGCATAAATTTTTACAAACGCTATTACTTAGTAGTAGCGTTTTTTTTCTGTTTCGAGCAACAGCATCAATAAATTAAAAATTTTAGTCAAATTAAAGTAAGTCCCTATTTTAAAGGCAAATGATCTCCTCACAAACACATGGAAATATTTGCAGTATATTTTTCCTAGGTAAAACTTGTTTATATGAGTCAGCACACGGAGATAATAGAAGAAAACCAGGATCAACGTGTAGGAGGAGTCATATGAGTTGGACAGGAATAGCGTTATTTATCCAGTTGTTTTTTGGTGTTATCATTGGAATGTATTTCTGGAATTTACTGAGAAATCAACGTTCACAAAAGGTAACAATAGATCGTGAATCAAGAAAAGAAATGGAACAGCTACGCAAAATGCGTGCAATAACCTTAACGGAGCCGTTAGCAGAAAAAGTAAGACCATCTAATTTTTCAGAGATTGTCGGTCAAGAGGATGGAATTAAATCTTTAAAAGCAGCGTTATGTGGACCTAATCCACAGCACGTTATCATTTATGGGCCACCAGGTGTTGGGAAAACTGCCGCAGCACGACTCGTGCTTGAAGAGGCTAAGAAAAATGCTAAATCCCCGTTTAAACAACAAGCTGTATTTATCGAGTTAGATGCCACAACGGCCCGTTTTGATGAACGAGGTATAGCCGATCCACTAATTGGCTCTGTTCATGATCCAATATATCAAGGAGCAGGGGCGATGGGGCAAGCAGGTATTCCGCAGCCAAAACAAGGGGCTGTTACGAATGCACATGGTGGAATATTGTTTATTGATGAAATAGGCGAGCTTCATCCGATTCAAATGAACAAGCTATTAAAAGTTTTGGAAGATCGCAAAGTATTTTTAGAAAGTGCTTATTATAGTGAAGAAAATAATCAAATACCAAAGCACGTTCATGATATTTTTCAAAATGGGTTTCCTGCAGACTTTCGTCTCGTAGGAGCAACAACAAGAACACCGAATGAAATCCCGCCAGCTATTCGTTCTCGTTGCCTTGAAGTATTTTTCCGAGAGTTGGACCGCGATGAATTAGCAGTGGTAGCTGAGAACGCTGTAAGCAAAGTTAATTTATCCATATCTAAAAAAGCAATTGATACGTTATCAAGCTACGCTCGCAATGGTCGTGAAGTTGTTAACATGACGCAAATTGCAGCAGGATTAGCTATTTCGGAAGATCGCGATACAATCCGCGATGAGGATATTGAGTGGGTAATTCATGCTAGTCAGTTAACGCCACGGCTTGATAGAAAAATCCATGCTAAGCCAAAAGTGGGGCTTGTCAACGGACTCGCTGTATTTGGACCGAATACAGGTTCACTTTTAGAAATAGAGGTTACTGTCATACCAGCTAGTGACGATAAAGGAACCATTAACATAACAGGCATAGCTGAAGAAGAGAGTATTGGTAACAACTCTAAATCTATTCGTAGAAAAAGTATGGCAAAAGGTTCTATAGAGAATGTCTTAACTGTACTAAAATCCATTGGTGTACCATCCGCCCAATTTGATATTCATGTGAACTTTCCAGGAGGTATTCCAGTTGATGGTCCGTCAGCAGGTATTGCTATGGCCACAGGTATATACTCCGCCATTCATAATGTTGCGATAGATAATACAATTGCGATGACAGGTGAAATGAGTATTCACGGAAATGTAAAGCCTGTTGGTGGAATTGTGCCGAAGATTAAAGCGGCGAAGCAAGCAGGATGCAAAAAGGTAATTGTGCCACATGAAAATATGCAAATGATTATGCAACAAGTCGAAGGAATTGAAGTCATACCTGTTAAACATGTTTCACAGGTGCTATCAATAGCGTTACTTGATAATAAACCAATAGAAATTAATACTAGTATTTCTCAGCCTATGAACATTTCACACACGGAATCAATGTAGAACACTGGGAGCATAAAATTAAAAGGGGCTGTCCAATAAATGCCTGGCTCCCATTCACTACTACAATATGTAGAAATGACGATCTCGTAAATTCTGCGTATTGTGTAGTATGGGGGCCTCGCACTTAGCTTTTTGGACAGCCCCTTACCTTTTGATACTAATAGCGCTAATAATGTTACCCGTATATAATCGATTGTTGAGTTGACGAAATGCCGTTTAGTGCAATCTCTTCTGCAATGTTAGTGGTATACGGAAATATTAAAATACTTCAAACCACCTTTAGCATCCGGACGAAGACAATGGAGTTAATCAGTTCAATAAGCATAACTTGGACTTCATATTTGATACATTAGCGCAAATAATATAAAATGTATGAATAGTCATGTAGTAAAAAAAATAATCCCTATGAGGTGACTATCTATGGTTAACTTGAAAAATAAAAAAGTCCCTCTTTTACCGCTTAGAGGTTTACTTGTGTATCCAACAATGGTGTTGCACCTTGATGTAGGCAGAGATAAATCAGTAAATGCCTTAGAAAAATCGATGGTGGAAGACCATTATATTTTTTTAACAAGTCAAAAGGAAGTTTCAACTGAAGATCCAACTGAAACAGATATTTTTCCTATTGGTACTTTAACGAAGGTTAAACAAATGCTTAAGCTTCCAAATGGGACCATTCGTGTACTTGTTGAAGGAATATGTCGTGGTGAAATTGTCAATTTTTACGATGAAGACGATTATTTCGCTGTAACATTAAAAACATATGAAGATGATGAGGAGCAAGATGCTGAAATTGAAGCGTTAATGCGTTCAGCTTTGCAATATTTTGAGCAATACATAAAACTATCGAAAAAAATCTCAGCTGAAACATATGCTACAGTGTCAGACATTGAAGAACCAGGGCGAATGGCGGATATCATCACATCCCACTTGCCATTAAAGATAAAAGAAAAGCAAGACATTCTTGCTATTATTGACGTAAAAGAGCGACTTCATCAAGTCATTTCATTGATTCATAATGAAAAAGAAGTTCTTCATCTAGAAAAGAAAATAGGTCAACGAGTAAAACGTTCTATGGAACGCACGCAAAAAGAATATTATTTACGTGAACAAATGAAGGCCATTCAAAAAGAACTAGGTGATAAAGAAGGCAAAACAGGTGAGGTTGAAGACTTAAAATCACGCGTTGAAAAAGCTGGTATGCCAAAGAATGTTTACGACGTTGCGTTAAAGGAGCTGGACCGTTATGAGAAGATTCCAGCATCATCAGCAGAAAGCTCTGTTATTCGTACATACATTGATTGGTTATTAGCGTTGCCATGGCAAAAAGCCACTGACGACAAAATTGATGTATCTCGAGCTGAGCGAATCTTGGACGAAGAGCATTATGGTCTTGAAAAAGTAAAGGAACGTGTATTAGAATTTTTAGCCGTGCAAATGCTAACGAACTCATTAAAAGGACCAATCCTTTGTCTAGCTGGCCCTCCAGGTGTTGGTAAAACGTCACTTGCGCGCTCTATAGCTGAGTCTATGAATAGAAACTTCGTCCGTGCATCATTAGGAGGAGTACGTGATGAATCAGAGATTCGTGGACATCGTCGAACATACGTTGGAGCTATGCCTGGACGTATCATTCAAGGAATGAAGAAGGCTGGAACAATTAATCCTGTATTTCTATTAGATGAAATAGATAAAATGTCAAATGATTTCCGCGGTGATCCGTCTGCTGCGCTGTTAGAAGTATTGGATCCTGAGCAAAATTTCAATTTTAGTGATCACTATATTGAAGAACCGTATGACTTGTCGAAGGTAATGTTTATTGCAACAGCAAATAGTTTGGCAACTATACCAGGGCCTCTTCGAGATCGAATGGAAATTATCCAATTATCAGGTTATACAGAAGAAGAAAAGCTTCATATTGCAAAGGATCATTTGTTACATAAGCAGCTTAAGGAGCATGGCCTTGAAAAAGGTAAAATGCAAATTCGAGACGATGCTATGATAAAGCTTATTCGTTATTATACACGCGAGGCCGGTGTCCGTTCACTAGAACGCCAGATTGCAAAGCTTTGCCGAAAAGCCGCGAAGATTATTGTAACTGGAGATCGCAAGCGTATTGTGTTCACAGAGAACAATATTGAAGAGTTTCTTGGTAAGCCTATGTATCGCTATGGTCAAGCTGAGCTAGAAGATCAAGTTGGTGTGGCAACTGGTTTAGCCTATACAACTGTTGGAGGGGATACTTTATCTATAGAGGTGTCACTATCTCCAGGAAAAGGAAAGCTTGTGTTAACAGGGAAATTGGGGGATGTCATGAAGGAATCTGCGCAAGCGGCATTTAGCTATATTCGCTCACGAGCAGAAGAGCTTCATATTGATCCTGACTTCCACGAAAAAAATGACATTCATATTCATGTGCCTGAAGGAGCGGTTCCTAAGGACGGTCCGTCAGCTGGAATTACAATGGCAACAGCTCTTATCTCCGCCTTGACTGGAAGACCTGTTCATAAAGAAGTAGGAATGACAGGTGAAATCACGTTACGAGGCCGTGTACTACCAATAGGGGGTTTAAAGGAGAAATCATTAAGTGCGCATAGAGCAGGCTTGAAAAAAATTCTATTGCCAAGAGACAATGAAAAAGATTTAGAAGATATACCAGATAGCGTGAAGAAGGACTTAACGTTTGTGCTTGTTTCACATTTGGATGAAGTGCTTAAACATGCGTTACGAGAGGATTCAAAATGATAATAAAAACTGCAGAAATAGTCATGAGTGCGGTAAGTCCCGCACAATACCCGGGTGATAATTTACCAGAGATTGTTTTGTCTGGACGATCCAATGTCGGAAAATCATCGCTCATTAATACGCTCCTTGGAAGAAAAAGTCTAGCAAGAATCTCATCTAAACCAGGCAAAACACAAACATTGAACTTTTATTTAATTAATGAATCGTTTTATTTTGTGGATGTACCAGGTTATGGTTATGCTAAAGTATCTAAGCGAGAGCGTGAAAAATTTGGTGAAATGATTGAGACATATTTAACAGAACGTGACCAGTTAAAGGTTACATGCTTGCTTGTCGATTTGCGCCATGAACCAACAGAAGATGATTGTATAATGTACAACTACTTGAAGCATTTCGGCTTACCAACTATTGTTGTTGCTACAAAAGCTGATAAAATACCTAAAGGTAAATGGACGCAGCATGAAGCGCGTGTTCGAAAAACATTAGATATGGTAAAAGAAGACCAAGTTGTGTTGTTTTCATCTGAAACAGGTAAAGGCAAAGACGAATTATGGGGTCTTTTAAAAAAAGCTATAAAATAAAAAAAGAATGAAGCTTTTTGCTTCATTCTTTTTTTATTACAAGTTAACGTTGAATCCAGGCGACAGCAAGTTCACTTGAATAAGCTTCTCTAGATGGGCGCTTTTTCGTTTCTATGTATATTCTACCTTTTTTTTCTAAATAATAAGGAAAGTCCGATAACAACCAATAGAGCTGGCCAAAATCTCCATATATTTGTTAGTGTATTTCCTAACGTATCGAAAATGCTAAAGATTTCCTTGTAAAAGAAAAAGATTGCTGCAATGGCAAGTGTAAGCAAAGCGTGAGACAAACCTGACTTGGTTTTTGTATACTTTAAAAAAAGACTAATACCAACGATAATTAGAATAACACCACTTCGATTAGAAGCAAGGTAAGGTATATAATTATCTAAAATAAAATAGCTACCAAGTCCAATTAAAATGTAACCTGGTATAAGCATTGGTACTTCATTAACCTTATATGCTTGTACAAGAAATGCGAAACCAATAATAATGAGAATAGTAGGCCATGATAAAAACTCTTTTGGTATTGGTGTTGCAAATTGCTGAAGTAATAGGAATACACCTATCCCTACTAGTAAGATTCCGGTGTAAACAACATGCTTCTTCATAATTACTACCTCCACTGGAAAGAGACACTTCTTGAAAAAATTGGCCGATTTTGTTATTGTACTAGAAGTAAGAGAAAAAAGACACATAGACAAACAGTGACGATTAAAATAATATGTCTCAAAAAAGAACGGCATCTTCTAGTGTCTTATCCTAATTAAATTTTTATTAAATAATAGCGCATTGCGCTTTTTATATGTATCATCTTACCATAATGTGTTCATATTATGTTCACAATTTTTCAGAAACGTAATGTTATAATATAGACTAGATAACTGTGTCCTAACACTCAAAGGGGGTGTCATTGTAATTATGCAAATCGTAATGGTCGGACTAAACTATAAATCGGCCCCTGTGGAAATTCGGGAGAAGTTTTCATTTGATGGTTCTGAGCTAACTGATGCGATGACACAATTGAAAAATAGCAAAAGCATTCTAGAGAACGTCATTATTTCAACTTGTAATCGTACTGAGATATATGCTGTTGTTGATCAACTTCATACAGGTAGGTATTATATTAAACACTTTCTTTCAGAATGGTTTCGCTTAAATAAATCAGACTTTACGCCATATTTAACTATTTATGAGAATGAGAGTGCGGTTGAACATTTATTTAGAGTTACATGTGGGCTTGACTCGATGATCCTCGGAGAAACACAAATTCTCGGACAAGTGCGTACAAGTTTCCTAAAGGCACAACAAAATGATACTATTGGCACGTTGTTTAACTACCTATTCAAACAAGCTGTAACAGTAGCAAAACGTGCGCAAAGTGAGACGGACATTGCTTCTAATGCTGTTTCGGTTAGTTACGCAGCTGTAGAATTAGCAAAAAAGATTTTTGGTGACCTCAAGGATAAGCATGTGCTTATTTTAGGTGCCGGAAAAATGGGTGAATTGGCCGCTGAGAATTTACATGGTAGCGGTGCAAAGAAGATTACTGTTATTAATCGTACGTATGAGAAAGCTCTAACTCTTGCAGAACGTTTTGCTGGAAGAGCGAAGCAAATAGAAGAACTACAATGTGCTTTGCTAGATGCTGACATCTTAATTAGCTCAACTGGAGCAAAAGATTATGTGATTACAAAGGATAGCATGCAGCATGTGGAAAAGATGCGTAAAGGACGCCCCATTTTCATGGTAGATATTGCAGTTCCACGTGACTTGGATCCTGCTATCGGTGACCTGGATTCAGTATTTTTATATGATATAGATGACTTACAAGGTATTGTTGAAGCTAATTTACTTGAACGAAAGAAAGCTGCAGAACAAATAGAGATTTTAATCGAAGAACAAATAGTTGCCTTCAACGATTGGCTCAATACTCTTGATATAGTTCCAGTTATAGCGGCGCTTCGTAATAAGGGCTTTTCTATTCAAGAAGAAACAATGCAGAGTATTGAGCGTAAGCTACCAAATTTAACTGAACGTGAACGGAAGGTGCTTAATAAGCATACTAAGAGCATTATTAATCAACTGCTTCGCGATCCTATTTTATACGCAAAGGAATTATCAGGTGAAAAGCATGCCGATAAATCATTGGATGCTTTTGTAAAGATTTTTGGTATTGAAGCCGATGTGCAACAAGAAATTGAGGTTCAAAAGGAAAAACATAAGAAAACAGTAGCTGAATTTGTTCTTGCTGAAGCGCAGTAACAGCTAGCTACTTCTCCTTTTGGGAACGAGGAGTTTCAATTATGCTTGATATGTCTGTGACAAGGCTTTATGAGTTAACAATAATCTTATATGCTAGTAGCGTCTTGCTATATTTTATAGATTTTCTACAACATAACCGGAAGGCAAACCGCGTCGCCTTCTGGTTACTTTCTATTGTATGGCTTCTGCAGTCAACTTTTTTAGTCATTCAAATGATTAAAACTGGCAGACTTCCTATACTAACAGTTTTTGAAGGCTTGTATTTTTATGCGTGGGTTCTTATATCGTTATCGCTCGTGATCAACCGTTTATTGAAGGTTGATTTTCTTGTCTTTTTCACTAATTTGTTAGGCTTTTTTATAATGGCTCTGCATACATTTGCACCTGCTCAGCACGAATCGGCTGTTGTAGCACAACAATTAGTTAGTGAACTATTAATTATTCATATTACTATGGCATTGCTTTCGTACGGTGCCCTTACAGTGTCATTTGTTTTGACGGTTTTATACGTTATTCAGTACAATTTGCTAAAGCAGAAAAAGTGGGGTAAGCGTTTACTAAGAATTAACGACCTTTCTAAACTAGAACATGTGGCGTATTTGTTTGTAGTGCATGGTGTGGCGACTTTGTTGCTTGCACTACTGCTAGGTATAATTTGGGCTTATGTTAAAGTTCCTCACTTTCAGTGGTATGATGCAAAGGTTACAGGGTCCTTTACTGTTCTAGCTGTCTATTGCGTTTATTTATATTTAAGAGTTTCCTTAAATGTTCATGGTAAAAAGCTTGCGCTTTGGAATATTGCTGCTTTTTTTGTGTTACTAATTAATTTCTTTTTATTTGGAAGTTTATCTCGATTTCATTTTTGGTATTCATAGGGGGTTTTGTGTTGAGGAAAATAATTGTTGGGTCTAGAAGAAGTAAATTGGCATTAACGCAAACTAATTGGGTAATAGATCAGCTAAAAAAGCTAGGTGCACCATTTGAATTTGAAGTAAAAGAGATTGTTACAAAGGGTGACAAAATCCTTGATGTGACTCTATCAAAGGTAGGAGGAAAAGGCTTGTTTGTCAAAGAGATAGAACAAGCTATGTTTGACGGTGAGATTGATATGGCGGTTCATAGTATGAAAGATATGCCTGCCGTCCTTCCAGATGGATTAACGATTGGTTGTGTGCCAGCACGTGAAGATTTCCGTGATGTGTTAATAAGCAAATCTAAAGCCCCCCTAGCAGAGTTACCAGCTGGTGCTGTTATTGGAACGAGTAGCTTACGTCGTTCCGCGCAAATCTTAGGTCTCCGTCCTGATGTTACGATTAAGTGGATTCGAGGTAATATTGACTCGCGTATTGCGAAGCTTGATACAGAAGAATATGATGCGATCATTTTAGCAGCTGCTGGGCTGAAAAGAATGGGCTGGTCCGGTGATGTAGTAACCGAATATTTACCCGAAGACAATTGTGTACCAGCAGTCGGCCAAGGTGCATTAGCAATAGAATGTAGGGACGATGATGCTGAGCTTTTACAAGCTTTACAGCTATTAAATGATAAAATAACGGAACGGACAGTTCGAGCTGAAAGAGTATTCCTTCACAAAATGGAGGGAGGCTGTCAGGTGCCTATTGCTGGTCATGCAACACTAACAGAAAAAGATGAAATATCTTTGACTGTTCTTGTTGGTGCACCAGATGCTAGTGTCATTTATAAAGAAACTGTTGTAGGACATGATTCTTATGAAGTGGGAGTTGAAGCGGCACGTCGATTAGAAACATTAGGTGCCAAAGCACTTATCGATAAAATTAAGACAGAGCTTGATGAATCATGATAATAAGCGGATTACGTGGCAAAAGAATCCTTGTCACTCGTTCAGTTGAACAGGCACAATCATTCACTGAAAAAATCCGTGCGAGGGGAGGGGTTTCAATTGAAATCCCTCTTATCTCCATTCAAGAAGCAACACACAACGAACATACAATCATTTCAACTATACAATACTTACATACGTTTACATGGATAATATTCACAAGCGCTAACGGAGTACATTATTTTTTTCAATATCTAGACAAAGTGAATTATAATGAAGATCTCCCTAACATAGCTGTTGTCGGTAAGAAAACAAAACAAGTACTACAACAATATGGTTACGAGCCCACACTCGTACCAAAGAAGTTTGTTCAAGAAGACCTCACAGCAGAGCTTGTCAGCCGAGTTGATTTAAATGATCGCGTACTGTTCGTTCGTGGGAATTTAGCTAGAGGTGTGCTCATCGAGGAATTACATAGAAGAAATATAGCTTGTTCTGATTTAGTGGTATATGAAAATGTAGCAAATATGGAAGTGAAGTCAGAATTAATTAGGCTCATACAAGCTAAAGATATAGATGTTATAACTTTTACTAGTCCGTCAACCGTTAATAATTTTGTTGATATTCTTGAGAATCAGCTGAATGAGGTGAGTAATGTCCTGATAGCTTGTATTGGGCCCATTACAAAGCATGCTGCTGAACAAAAAGGGCTACATGTAACAATTTGTCCGGAAACGCATACTATTGATGCGCTCATGGATGAATTAGAAAGCTATTTTTCATAAAAGGGGAAGATAATCAATGTTTACAAGACACAGACGTTTACGTAACACAACCAATTTACGAGCACTCGTACGTGAAACTCATTTGCACGTTGAAGATTTAATTTATCCTGTGTTTGCTATAGAAGGCGAAGGTAAAAAAAATCCTGTCGCATCTATGCCGGGTGTGTATCAAATGACTTTAGATTGTTTAGAAGAGGAAATGCGGGAAATTGTTGAGCTAGGAATCAAGTCTGTCATTGTATTCGGGGTGCCGGCTGAAAAAGACGAGGTTGGCTCGCAGGCGTACTGTGATTCAGGTATAGTGCAGCAGGCCATTCGTCAGATTAAACAAAATCATCCTGAGTTAGTAGTTATTGCAGACACTTGCTTATGTCAATATACGTCACATGGTCACTGTGGAGTGATTGAGGATGGATATGTAGTAAATGATGCGTCATTAGAGTTATTAGTACAAACAGCAGTAAGTCAAGCTAAAGCTGGTGCTGATGTTATTGCTCCGTCAAATATGATGGATGGTTTTGTCGCGGCTATTCGTGCGGGATTGGATGAAGCCGGTTTTGTTAATATTCCGATCATGTCATATGGTATTAAGTATGCATCTAGCTTTTACGGCCCATTCCGCGATGCAGCGCACAGCTCACCGCAGTTCGGAGACCGTAAAACGTATCAAATGGACCCTGCCAATCGTTTAGAGGCAATGAGAGAAGCAGAGTCTGATATTGCTGAAGGTGCGGACTTCTTAATAGTTAAACCTGCTTTATCGTATCTTGATATTATTCGTGATGTGAAAAACAACTTCAATGTACCGATTGTTGCTTATAATGTTAGTGGTGAATATTCAATGGTTAAAGCGGCAGCACAAAATGGTTGGATTGATGAGAAGGCAGTTGTGCTAGAAATGTTAACAAGTATGAAGCGCGCAGGTGTAGATTTAATTCTTACATATTTTGCAAAGGATGTCGCACGCTGGTTACATGATAACAATTAATAAGGAGTGAACGAACGCTATGCGCAATTATGAAATGTCGAAACAAGTATTTAAAGAAGCTGTTACGTTAATGCCTGGTGGGGTAAACAGTCCTGTTCGTGCTTTTAAATCGGTTAACATGGACCCAATTGTGATGGAGCGCGGAAAAGGCTCAAAAATATATGATGTCGATGGAAATGAGTACATTGATTACGTGCTTTCATGGGGACCACTTATTTTAGGACATGTCAATGACAAAGTTGTTGAAGCAATAAGAGAAGTAACGGAGCGTGGAACAAGCTTTGGCGCGCCTACAAAAGTAGAAAATGAGTTAGCAAAACTTGTAATTGACCGCGTACCATCAATTGAAATGGTACGCATGGTAAGTTCGGGTACTGAAGCTACTATGAGTGCGTTACGGTTAGCACGTGGATTTACAGGAAGAAATAAGATTGTCAAATTCGAAGGCTGCTATCACGGACATGGAGATAGTTTACTTATAAAGGCTGGCTCTGGGGTTGCTACTTTGGGGTTACCAGACAGTCCTGGGGTCCCTGAAGGTGTAGCGCAAAACACGATAACAGTGCCATACAACGATATGGAAAGCCTTCGCTTCGCTTTTAACGAGTTTGGCGACGATATTGCAGCTATTATAGTGGAACCAGTCGCAGGAAATATGGGCGTTGTGCCACCACTACCAGGTTACTTACAGCAGTTGCGTGATATAACAAATGAATTCGGAGCTCTATTAATTTTTGATGAGGTTATGACAGGCTTTCGTGTAGATTATCGCTGTGCACAAGGATATTATGACGTGACCCCTGACTTAACTTGTTTAGGTAAAGTCATTGGTGGTGGACTACCTGTTGGTGCATACGGCGGTCGCGCTGATATTATGGCAAAAGTAGCACCGAGCGGACCAATCTATCAAGCAGGCACTCTTTCCGGTAATCCGTTGGCGATGTCAGCAGGACTAGCAACATTGTCGCAGCTAACCCCTGACACGTACGTCGAGTTTAATAAAAAAGCAACTCGCCTTTTAGAAGGATTAACAACGGCTGCTAAAAAATACGATATTCCACATTCGACAAATCGAGCAGGTTCTATGGTAGGCTTTTTCTTTACAAATGAGACAGTTACTTCGTACGAAAAAGCAAAAACCTCTGATTTACAAATGTTTGCACGCTTTTACCAAGAGATGGCAAACAATGGTGTGTTCTTACCACCATCACAATTTGAAGGATTATTTTTATCGACGGCTCACAGCGATGAGGATATTGAGCATACAATCGATGCTGCTGAAAAAGCATTTGCAGTCATACGAGGATAACAGCTCTGTTCTAACAAAGCACTTTTCTTTGTACACATTTGTACGAAGAGGGGTGTTTTTTTATTTTTTTGTTATAAAAAAAGTGTATACGGATTTATGAGGAATATATAAATCTACAGCTCTTTAAAAGTAACTCATTTTCCGCTGTCACAAGATAAAACTGTTAATACCATCACAGTAAAGGGCTCAATCTTATCCACTAATATAATGTGTTCTTTAAAAAAACAATCATAATCTCTAGTGTTGATACATATTTTTGTAGTGTCATAGTTGTTTATATTTCTGTAATTGACGTAATGAAAGGAGGACTTATATGACTGATCAGAATTCGTATTTACGTTTTTCTGTTGAAGAATCTGTTTGGTTCCAAAAGGGACAGGAAGTAGCTCAGCTCGTTTCTATTTCACTCGATCCTGACATTGCTATCCATGAGCACGAACAATATATTTCGATTCGGGGCGCATTGCAATTAACAGGTGAGTATCAAATAGATGAACAAGATGAGGAAGAAGAGTATATCGCTGGACGAAGGTATGTACAAGAAGTTCGTACTCGAGAAGATGGGAATGGAGAAATGGCACATCGCTTCCCAGTCGATATAACTATCCCTAAAAACAGAATTCAAAATTTAGAAGATGTGTATGTGTCTGTGGATTCGTTTGATTACGAATTACCAAGCAGTGGATGCCTGCAACTAACCGCTGATATTTCGATTAGTGGGATATATGGCACACAACAGAGTACACCTGCACGTGAAGAGGAACACGAAGAAGAGCTATCAGCTGTATCAGATGTAACGGCTGATGATAGCCCTCAGTTTACAAGTAATTCAAACACTGTGATTGATGAGAATGACGAAGTCGAAAAAGACGAGCAATCTATTCAAGAGAGTTCAGATGAGTTAGAGGAGCAGGATGCTGTTCTTACTCGCTTCCAGTCAATTGATGACAAGGTGGATACGGCAGAAGAAAATAGCGAGGATTTAACATATACGCCTTTTGAAGTTGAAGCCCGCAAGGAAGCATATGAGGAAGTTGTATATGAGCGTGAAGAAGAAATAGAGGATCAAGAAGAGGACGAAGCAGTCCTTGAAAACGATGAATCAGAAGATGCTGTTGTTGCATCTGACAATGATATCGAAGAAGATGAGACTGAAGAGAACGAGGAAAATGAAGATTTGGTTCTTACCGGAGCAAGAACTGAGACGAAATCACCTTTAGTTGAATTAAAAGGGCGTCTTGAAAAAAGCGAATCAGCTTCTCATGCTGCTGAACAGGATACAGCCCCTGCAGCACCAAAAAAAGAAAATACGTTATATTTAACTAAATTATTTGCAAGAGAAGAAGAAGATGAGTTTACGCGTATGAGAATCTGCATCGTTCAGCAAGGGGAATCGTTAGAGCATATTTGTGAGCGATATGATGTGTCGATGCAATCTTTATTACGAGTGAATAATTTAGAAAGTGATTTAGATGTGTCGGAAGGACAACTGCTTTATATTCCTACGCTTGTAAAAAAGTAATTGAACTTAACTAGGGTGAGTGAGGTTTCCTCCTCACCTGCTTTATCGTTAAAGGGCTTTTCTGCACCATAATATAATGGTCATTACTTAGCTAAAGTACAAAAATCCAATTGGTATTTTAAAAGGGGTGAAGCGATGCTGACATCAGTGTTGCGGGGCTATAATATTACACCCGAATATGTTGAAGCATATGGACGTGCCCAAAAAGTAGTTTCAAGAAATGGTACGTACGCATTGAAACAAACAAGCTTAGAACACGCACGTAAATTAGAAAATATTTTTACTTATTTAAGAGAAAAAGGTTTTAATCATTATGTACCAGTGCATAGGGCAGCAAATAATGAATACGTCTTGGAGCAAAAGGACACAGCGTACTATTTAATGCCATGGTATGCTAACAATGCAAATGAAGAGCGTAATGAAAAGCATTTAACAATGTTTAGGGTATTAAGTGACTTGCACCGAAAAACAATGGAAGAAATTTCAGTAACAGATGAAGAGATAACAAAGCAATTTGAGCAATATACGGAGAAATGGAACAAGCGTAAAGAAGAGCTTGAGGAGATTATAGATAGCTTTGAGCGAAATATTTATATGTCCCCGTTTCAGCTTAACGCATGTTTTTTTTATAATAATACGATCAGTGCGATAGACTATGCTTTGCAAAAAATGGAGACATGGCAGGAAGAAGTAACAAAGGATAAAAAAGCACGTCTTGTTTTAACGCATGGTAACTTGTCAATACAGCACTTTGTTTATGATGATTTAAAAAATGCTCGCTTACTAAACTTTGAAAGAAGTTATTTTGCAGCTCCTATTCATGATTTAGTTCCATATTTCTATAAAGCGTTACGAGGCTATCCAACACAATGCGAAGATTGTATTACGTGGTTGTATCAATATCAGCAAGATTCACCTTTACAACCAGCAGAGCTAGCATTATTTCAATGCTATTTAGCTACTCCGAATCATATGTACAGGCACCTTATTGAGTATGCAAAGCCTAAGCAAAATATCTCTGAGTTAAATGCTGTGACTAAATTACAAAAAATATATTGGCAACAAAAAAATATTGAGTATGTGTGCACGCGTATTGATCAAATTGAAGAAGAAAAACAACAACAAAACACCCAAACTACTTCATCGTAGGTTGGGTGTTTTGCATCCGAATTCAAGACTATTAATATTTCAGCCATGCAATATGCGTTGGCGCATAGCATGTTCCTCTTTTTAAATCCAATCTAAATACAGGGAGCACGCAAGCAAAATTAACAAGCCAAGTAACACCACATCAAATGATGTAGGCAATATAAGCGTACGAATTCCTTGAAAGACAGTTAGAGGTATAATGCAGCTGAAGATGAATGGCCGAATATGGAGACGCCACGGAGGCCATCCATACAAGCTAAAGCGTCGTTTCATCAAGCTGTCTCCTCTCCATAATTATTAATTACTTTAGCTTATGATGTAGTTAATACAATTGTCACAATTCCTTATTTGATTTTAACTTTTAAAAATAAAAAAGTTTGTCAATAATATTGACGTAACAGGTCAATATTCGATAGTATATAATCTATAAACTTCGTATGAAGCAACAACAATAGCTTTATGAAGCAACTATAATTTAATTTATAAAAAACTTTGATTGGGAAGAGTACGATTGTTACGCTTATAGAGAGGGAGACCATTAGCTGAAAGGTTTCCTAAGTAGTGCAATGGGAAGGTCGCCCTTGAGTTGTTTCTTTGAACTTGCTTTCAGCAATAGTAGAAGAAGCCGGTGAAAAGCCGTTATCTTTATGAGAGCCTAGATTTCTAGGAACAAAGGTGGTACCGCGGAAGGTTGCAAATATGCTCCTATCGTCCTTTTTTAAGGATGATAGGGGTTTTTTTATGTTTTTAATTACTATATAAAAAGCCTTTAGTAATACACCTGCTTCAAGACACGAATTTTTTCGTAGTCTACTGAGTCTTCTCAAAAACAAAGTAAAAATGGATGCTGGAGCTTTAGCAGCTCTTTACGTTTTTTAATTTTATAGGAGGTTAGGAAAAATGGACAAAACATTACCGACAAAGTATAACCCTAGTGAAGTTGAGCAAGGACGATATAAATGGTGGATTGATAAAGAGTTTTTTAAAGCAAAAGGAGAGGCTGATAAACAACCTTATACGATTGTAATTCCTCCACCAAATGTAACAGGTAAACTACATCTCGGGCATGCATGGGATACAACTCTTCAAGATATTTTAACGAGAATGAAGCGTATGCAAGGCTATGATGTTTTATGGTTACCGGGTATGGACCATGCGGGAATTGCTACGCAAGCAAAAGTAGAAGAAAAGCTTCGTTCTGAAGGAAAGTCACGTTACGACTTAGGACGTGAAGCGTTCGTTGAAGAAACATGGAAATGGAAGGAAGAGTATGCTTCACATATTAGAGCGCAATGGGAAAAGTTAGGCTTAGGCTTAGATTACTCACGAGAGCGTTTTACTCTCGATGAAGGTTTATCAAAAGCAGTTCGTGAAGTGTTCGTTAGCTTGTATAAGAAAGGTCTCATTTATCGCGGCGAATATATAATTAACTGGGATCCATCAACAAAAACGGCATTATCGGATATAGAAGTTATTTATAAAGAGGTTACAGGTGCTTTTTATCATATGAAGTATCCATTAGCTGATGGGTCGGGTCACATTGAAATTGCGACAACTCGTCCAGAAACTATGCTAGGTGATACGGCCGTTGCTGTTCATCCAAACGATGAACGTTACAAGCATTTAATAGGTAAAAAAGTTAAATTGCCAATCGTTGGTCGTGAAATTGAAATAGTGGCGGATGATTATGTTGATATGGAGTTTGGCTCCGGTGCTGTCAAAATTACACCAGCACACGACCCAAATGACTTTGAAATCGGAAATCGACATAATTTAGAACGTGTACTTGTTATGAATGAAGACGGCACAATGAACGACAAAGCTGGAAAGTATGAAGGACTTGATCGCTTTGCGTGTCGCAAACAAATAGTAAAAGACTTACAAGAACAAGGTGTTTTATTTAATATTGAAGAGCATGTTCATTCTGTTGGGCATAGTGAACGTAGTGGGGCTGTAGTCGAACCATACTTATCTACACAGTGGTTTGTAAAAATGCAACCTCTAGCTGATGAGGCCGTTAAATTACAACAAGGTGATGATGCGGTAAACTTTGTACCGGATCGTTTTGAGAGAACATATTTACATTGGATGGAGAACACGCGAGACTGGTGTATTTCACGTCAATTATGGTGGGGCCACCGTATCCCTGCGTGGTATCATAAAGAAACGGGAGAAATACATGTAGATCATGAACCACCAACTGATTTAGAGAACTGGAGACAGGAAGAGGATGTACTAGATACTTGGTTTAGCTCAGCATTATGGCCATTTTCAACGATGGGCTGGCCTGATACAGAGTCAGCTGATTTTAAACACTTTTACTCAACTGATGTTCTCGTAACGGGCTATGATATTATTGGGTTTTGGGTTTCACGTATGATTTTCCAAGCGTTAGAATTTACTGGTGAGCGTCCATTCAAGGATGTTCTCATTCACGGACTTGTTCGTGATGCAGAAGGACGCAAAATGAGTAAATCACTTGGCAATGGTGTCGATCCAATGGAAGTGATTGATCAATATGGAGCCGATTCACTCCGTTATTTCTTATCCACAGGATCTTCGCCAGGGCAAGATTTACGTTACTCTACGGAAAAGGTAGAATCAACATGGAACTTTGCAAATAAAATTTGGAACGCTTCACGCTTTGTTTTAATGAACATGGGTGAATTTAAGTACGAAGATATTGATTTAACAGGGGAAAAATCAGTAGCAGATGAATGGATTCTCACTCGTCTAAATGAAACAATTGATGCCGTAACAAAGCTGGCAGATAAGTATGAGTTTGGCGAAGTAGGTCGCGTACTATATAACTTCATTTGGGATGATTTATGTGACTGGTACATTGAAATGGCAAAGCTTCCTCTTTACGGTGATGATGAGCAAGCGAAGCATACAACTCGATCAGTACTTGCGTATGTACTTGAAAGCACAATGAAGCTATTGCATCCATTTATGCCGTTTATTACCGAGGAAATATGGCAGCACCTTCCGCATGAAGGGGAGTCAATAACTCTTGCAAGCTGGCCAAAGGTTAATGATGATCTTACGAATAAACAGGCTGCTGCAGATATGAAACTACTTGTTGATATTATTCGTTCTGTGCGTAATATTCGTGCAGAGGTTAATACGCCAATGAGTAAGCAAGTACCATTAATGATTCGTGCGAAAGACGACACTGTTCTTAACCAGCTTACAACAAACAAGCATTATATAGAGCGATTCTGTAATCCAAGCGATTTACAAATTGCCGTTAATATTGAAGCACCAGACAAGGTGATGACGGCTGTTGTCACAGGAGCTGAATTGATCTTACCTTTAGCGGGCTTATTGGATGTAGAAGAAGAAATTAAACGATTAGAGAAAGAACTTGATAAACTAAACAAAGAAGTTGAACGTGTTGATAAAAAATTAAGCAATGAGGGCTTTGTGAAGAAGGCACCTCAACACGTTATTGAAGAAGAAAAGCGTAAGCAAAACGATTATATTGAAAAACGTGAGACAGTTCTTCAACGTTTAGCAGATTGGAAAAAATAATACTTTAAAAGCATGACAAGACGAATCTATTAATAAGGTTCGTCTTGTCGCTGTATCATGTCTAAATGAAAACATGGGCGGATATGCATTAATAGTTATTACTTGCATGCATTTTTAATGTAGCACTACTAGAATCATTAAAACAGTGATGGAGGCGTACAGCTCATGACTAACAAAATGACTTATAATGAGGCTGTGTCATGGATACATAATCGTTTACGGTTAGGTATTAAGCCTGGCTTACAACGTATGAAATGGATGATGGAGAGACTAGGTCATCCTCATAAAAAAATGAAAGCAATACATGTTGGTGGAACAAATGGGAAAGGCTCAACTGTTTGTTTTGTTAGAAATATTCTTGAACAGCATTCTTATCAAGTTGGAACATTTACCTCCCCATACTTAATCTCCTTTAATGAGCGAATTAGCGTGAATGGTGAACCGATTACAGACAATGAGATAACTGAATTAGTACAAATAATAAAACCTTTAGCTGAACAGCTCGAAACAACCGAATTAGGAGCACCAACAGAGTTCGAAGTTATAACTGCAATGGCATTTTACTACTTTGGCGAGCTTAGGAAAGTTGATTTCGTAATTTTTGAGGTTGGACTGGG